>CALRVO020000176.1:0-7599 GCA_943371595.1 Sphingomonas paucimobilis | reverse complement strand
CGCCGACTCGGCGCGGGGAAGGGGTCGGTCACGAGTCGTGGCCGAGCTGCTCGCGCAGCTTGGCGAGCAGGTCGAGGGCCGACTCGGCGATGACGGTGCCGGGCAGGAAGACCGCCGCGGCCCCCATCTCGCGCAGCGTGGGGACGTCGTCGGGCGGGATGACCCCGCCGATGACCGTCATGATGTCGGGCCGCCCCTGCTCCTCGAGCGCGGTCTTGAGCGCCGGGAGCAGGGCGAGGTGGCCGGCGGCCAGCGAGCTGACGCCGACGATGTGCACGTCGGCGTCGACCGCCTGCTGGGCGACCTCCTCGGGCGTGGAGAACAGCGGCCCGACGTCGACGTCGAAGCCCATGTCGGCGAACGCCGAGACGATGACCTTCTGACCGCGGTCGTGGCCGTCCTGGCCCATCTTGGCGACCAGGATGCGCGGGCGGCGCCCCTCGGCCTCCTCGAACTCGGCGGTCGCGTCGAGGACCTGCTGGAGCAGGGTGCCGTCGCCCTCGCCTGCGGTGTCGCGGTACACGCCGGAGATCGTACGGATGACGGCCTGGTGGCGGCCGTAGACCTTCTCGAGGGCGTCGGAGATCTCGCCGACGGTGGCCTTGGCGCGGGCCGCGTCGACGGCCAGGGCGAGCAGGTTGCCGTCGAGCGAGCCCTTGGCGGCGCCGCGGTCGGCGCTGTTGGTCAACGCCTCGAGGGCCGAGGCGACCGCGTCGTCGTCGCGCTCGGCGCGCAGCCGCTCGAGCTTGGCCACCTGCTGGCGGTAGACGTCGTCGTTGTCGACGCGCAGGACGTCGAGCTTGTCCTCGGCAGCGAGCCGGAAGGTGTTGACCCCGATCACCCGCTGGGCACCCGAGTCGATGCGCGCCTGGGTGCGGGCGGCCGCCTCCTCGATGCGCATCTTGGGGATGCCCTGCTCGATCGCCTTGGCCATGCCCCCGGCCTGCTCGGCCTCCTGGATGTGGGCCCAGGCCTTCTCGGCCAGGTCGTGGGTGAGGCGCTCGACGTAGTAGGAGCCGGCCCACGGGTCGATGGTGCCCGTGGTGCCGCTCTCCTGCTGCAGCAGCAGCTGGGTGTTGCGCGCGATGCGGGCCGAGAAGTCGGTCGGCAGCGCGATGGCCTCGTCGAGGGCGTTGGTGTGCAGGCTCTGGGTGTGGCCCTGGGTCGAGGCCATCGCCTCGATGCAGGTGCGCCCGACGTTGTTGTAGACGTCCTGCGCGGTCAGCGACCAGCCCGACGTCTGCGAGTGGGTGCGCAACGAGAGCGACTTGGGGTTCTCGGGCCCGAACTCGCGCACCAGCCGCGACCACAGCGCCCGGGCCGCGCGCAGCTTGGCGACCTCCATGTAGAAGTTCATCCCGATCGCCCAGAAGAAGCTGAGCCGCGGCGCGAACTGGTCGATCGTCATGCCGGTGTCGAGACCGGCGCGGATGTACTCCACGCCGTCGGCCAGCGTGTAGGCCAGCTCGAGGTCGGCGGTCGCCCCGGCCTCCTGGATGTGGTAACCGGAGATCGAGATCGAGTTGAAGCGGGGCATCTTGGCCGAGGTGTAGCTGAAGATGTCGGAGATGATCCGCATCGACGGCGCCGGCGGGTAGATGTAGGTGTTGCGGACCATGAACTCCTTGAGGATGTCGTTCTGGATGGTCCCTGCGAGCTGCTCGGGCTTGACCCCCTGCTCCTCGGCCGCCGCGATGTAGAGCGCCAGCACCGGCAGCACCGCGCCGTTCATGGTCATCGACACCGACATCTCGTCCAGCGGGATGCCGTCGAAGAGCGTGCGGGTGTCGTAGATCGAGTCGATCGCCACGCCCGCCATGCCGACGTCGCCGCGCACCCGCGGGTGGTCTGAGTCGTAGCCGCGGTGGGTCGCGAGGTCGAAGGCGACCGACAGGCCCTTCTGGCCGGCTGCCAGGTTGCGGCGGTAGAACGCGTTGGACGCCTCGGCGGTCGAGAAGCCGGCGTACTGGCGCACGGTCCAGGGCTGCGTGGTGTACATCGTCGGGTAGGGCCCGCGCAGGAACGGGCTCAGACCGGGCCACGTGTCGAGGGCGTCGAGCCCTTCGAGGTGCTCGGGGCCGTAGACGGGCAGGATGTCGATGCCCTCGGGACTGGTCCACGCCTCGCCGCCGGTGTGCGCGGCGCCGGCGGCGGTGCCACCGCCGAGCGGCAGTCCGGCGAAGCTCTTCGGAACCGTCATGCCAGCTTCTCCCTCGTGCGGGTCAGGAACTCGAGCGCGTCGACGCCCATGGCGCAGGCGTCGTCGCTGTAACCGGTGGCCTTGCCGGCGATGACCACGTGGGTCGCCCCCGCCTCGCGCAGGGCGGCGGCCGCGGCCTCGCCCCACTCGGCGTAGGCCGCGTCGGCCCCGGCCAGGCAGACCACCGCCTGCCCGTCGTACGCCGCCACGAGGGCCTCCACGCCGTCGGTCGCCCCCGCGACGTCGACGGCCACGCCGCCGGCCGCGAACAGGTTGGTCGCGAAGGTCGCGCGCGCCGTGTGGGCCGCCACGGGCCCCAGCGTCGCGAGGAACACGTGGGCGGCGGGCGGGTCGTCGCGCAACGCCTCGAAACTGGCGCCGTAGGAGCGGACGGCGAGCCCGTCGCCGTCGCGCGCGGGCAGCGTCTCGGCGAGGTTGGGGAACTCGGAGAGGCCGGTGAGCGGCCGCTTGCGGGTGGCGACCTGCTTCTCGCGGGCGCGGGCGACCTCGTCGATCTCGCCGTCGAGGTCGGCCCCCTCGTCGAGCCGGCCGAAGATCTCCCACGCAGCGACAGCCAGGTCGTCGGTGAGCTTCTCGACGGCGTAGGCACCGCCGGCGGGGTCGGCCACCCGGGCGACGTGGGACTCGGAGATCAGCAGGTGGGAGGTGTTGCGGGCGATCCGGCGCCCGAAGAGGTCGGGGCGGCCGAGCGCGCTGTCGAAGGGCAGCACGGTGACCGCGTCGGCCCCGCCGACGCCGGCGGCGAACGCCGCGACGGTGGTGCGGAGCATGTTGACCCAGGGGTCGTAGCGGGTCATCATCGGCCGGCTCGTGACGGCGTGCAGCCGCATCGGCACGGCCTCGGCCCCGGACAGCTCCAGCACCCGCGCCCACAGGCGGCGGGCGGCACGAAGCTTGGCGATGCTGGTGAACTGCTCGTCGGTGACGGCGAGGCGGAACTCGACCAGCGAGGCGGCCTCGTCGACCGAGAGGCCGGCCTCGGTCAGGGCCCGGAGGTAGCGGGCACCGTCGGTCATCGCCCAGGCGAGCTCCTGCGCGTCGGAGCCGCCCCGGTCGTGCACCGCGGTCGCGTCGACGACCGACGCGAGAACCCCACGTTCCTGCGCGGCACGGAGCACGTCGACGTGGGCGTGGGCCGCCGGCAGACCGAGGTTGGTCGCCGGGTGCAGCTCGAGGTCGCCCGCCCAGGCCAGGAACGCCTGCGCCCCGGCGACGGCGTCGCCCGTGGGCTGCAGCACGACCGGCGCCAGGTCGAGGAAGACCCCCTTCAGCAGCGCCTCGAAGTCGGTCGAGGGGCCCGCCTCGAGCCAGAGCGACGTGACGCCGCCCTCGAGGTCGGCGAGCGCCTCCTCGTTGGCCGCCTTCTCCGGCGCGGCGGCGAGGTGGGAGCGGATGTCCCACTCCCCGGTGCGGGTCGGGCGGCCGGCGGTCTGCAGGCCCTCGAGCAGGTCGGGCGTGCCCAGGGGCGTCAGCGCGATGCCGTCGAGCGTGGTGCGGGTGAGCTTGTCCCACACCAGGTCGTCGGGGTCGTCGTCGCTCATCCGTCGTGCCTTGCGCAGCACCTTGGCCGTCTCGCGCTCCCAGTCGGCCCGGGTGTGCCGGTCCTCCGGCTGCGCGAGGTCGAGCGAGCCCTGCGCGGGCTCGAGCTCGGTCGGCTCGTCCAGGCCGCCCTCGACGGCGGTCCCCTCGGTCGTCATGGTCCGAACCCTAGGAGGCCGGTGAGAGCACGACCACACAGTGTGACTTTTTTGGTACGCCGCGGCGCGGGTCGGCCCGAAACACCGCGACAGCCGGACTGGGGGTCTAGGTTCACGCCGTGGAGCGAGGCATCTTCGACCAGGCCGGCAGCCTGGAGTCGGCGTACCGGGCCGTCGACTGGGACGCCACGCCGCTCGGCGCGCCGCGGACGTGGTCGCCGACGCTGCGCAGCACCGTGCGCCTGATGCTGAGCTCGCGCTTCCCGATCACGCTGCTGTGGGGTGCCGACTACACGCTGCTCTACAACGAGGCCTACGTCGAGCTGATCGGCGAGAAGCACCCGGAGGCGCTGGGCGCTGGGGCCCAGGGCGTCTTCGCCGAGGCCTGGGACCTCGTCGGCCCGCTGCTCGACCTGGCCCGCGACGACAAGACCAGCACCTACGTCGAGGACGCGCTGGTGCCCCTCGAGCGCCAGGGCTTCCTCGAGGAGTGCCACTTCACGTTCTCCTACTCCCCGGTGCTCTCCCCCGACGGGGTCGTCGAGGGGGTCATCGACGTGGCCTCCGAGACGACGTCCCACGTCGTCAACGAGCGGCGGCTGGCCCTGCTGGGCCGCCTGGGTGACCTGCTGCGCAACGTCGAGCGCATGGAGGACGTGCCGACCCAGTCGGTCCTGCTCCTGCGTGCTGCGAGCGACGACCTCGACGGCGTCGACCTCTACCCGGCCTCCAGCGCGGTCCCCCGCGAGACCTCGCTGCCGGTCGAGCCGCGCCGCCCGGTGCTCGGCGGTGACCCGGTGGTCGAGGACCACGGCGGCCGCACCGTCGTCTGGCTCCCGTTGCAGCCCGGTGCTTCGGTCGGGCCGCCGGTGGTCGACCCCCGGACGGCGCGGACCCCCGCCGCGGCCCACCCGGACACCCCGGCGAGCCGCCCGCTGCTCGTCGTCTCCCCCAACCCCATGCTGCCCTTCGACGCGGGTCACCGCGCGTTCCTGCGGCTGCTGGCGCGGACCATCGGCCAGGCCCTCGACCGGGCCGAGAGCCTGACCCTCGAGCGCCAGGTCGCGGGCGCCGAGCGCGCGATGTCGGAGACGCTGCAGCGCAGCCTGCTGGGCGAGCCGTCCGCCCCCGACGGCTTCCAGGTCGCCACCCGCTACGCCCCGGCCGTCGAGACCGCCCAGGTCGGCGGGGACTGGCACGACGCCTTCACGCTGCCCGGCGGCCAGCTCGCGGTCGTGGTGGGCGACGTGACCGGCCACGACCAGCACGCGGCGGCCGCGATGGCGCAGATGCGCAACCTGCTGCGCGGCATCGCCTACGCCGCCGCCGACGACCCGGACCCCGCCGCGGTGCTGGCCGCGCTCGACGTCGCCCTGCACGGGCTCGGGGTCGGCACCTTCGCCAGCGCGATCCTGGCCGTGCTCGAGCCCCGCAGCGACGGCGGCTCGACGATGACCTGGACCAACGCCGGTCACCCGCCCCCCTTCCTCCTCGACGCCGAGGGGGTCCGGCTGCTGCGCGCCGAGCCCGAGCTGCTGCTCGGGGTGGAGCCGACCTCGCCGCGCAGCGCGCACCGGATGGACCTGGCCCCCGGCTCGACCTTCGTCCTCTACACCGACGGGCTGGTCGAGCGCCGCGGCCGGCCGCTCGACGACGGGCTCGACCGGATGGCCGGCGACCTGGCGCAGCGGCAGCACCTCACCCCGGACGAGCTCGCCGACCACCTCCTGGCCGCGGCGCCGCCCGGCACCGACGACGACACCGCCCTGGTGTGCGTGCGCGTGCCCTGACCGGCCCACTGATCGGCACACGCAGTTCAACCTCCGGCCACGTCGTGCTCGGGCCCCGGACGCGCACGCGGTCGAGGCTCACGGCATGCGGATCGCCCTGGTCACCGAGACGTTCTACCCCGCGGTCGACGGCACCACGACGACGCTGAAGGCCGTCGCCGACCGGTTGGTCGACCTGGGTCACACGGTGCGAGTGATCGCACCGGGGCCCGGGCTGTCGACGTACCGCACGTCGCAGGTGGTGCGCGTACGGCCGCTCGAGCCGGTCGGGCCGCAGGTGCGTGCGGCGCTCGACCAGTTCGCGCCCGACCTCGTCCACGTCACGTCACCGGGCGCGCTGGGGCGCAAGGCGCTCAAGCACACCCGCCGCACCGGGACCCCCTCGGTCGTCGTCGAGCAGTCGGCGGTGCTCGACCAGAGCGCCGACTACTGGCGGGCCCGCGTCGCCGACCGGGCCGACCTCGTGCTGGTGACCTCGCGGTGGATGGTCGACCGGCTCGCGGAGTTCGGCGTGGAGGCCGGGCTGTGGCGACCCGGGGTCGACGCGGTCGCCTTCACCCCCGCCCTGCGCGACCAGTGGCTCCACGACTCCTGGTCGCGGGCCCGGGCCGCCGGCGGGCCGCGGGTCGTCGTCGGCTACGTCGGCGGGCTGCACCGCAGGCACGCCGTACGCCGGCTGGCCGAGCTCGCCGCGGTGCCGGGGATCCGACCGGTGGTGATCGGGGCCGGGGGCCAGCGCGACTGGCTCGAGAGCCGGCTGCCCGGCGCGCGGATGACCGGCCCCCTGGCGACCGGCGACCTGACCGTGGCCGTGCCCACGCTCGACGTGCTGGTCCACCCCGGCGAGCACGAGACCTGCTGCCACGCCCTGCGCGAGGCCGCGGCGGCCGGGGTGCCGGTCGTCGCGCCGCGCGCGGGCGGCGCGCCCGACGTCGTACGGCACCTGGAGTCGGGGCTGCTCTACGACCCGGCGGAGCCGCGCGCTTTCCGGCGCGCGGTCGAGGCCGTCGCGGCCGACCGGCACCGGGGCCTGCTCGGCGCCCACGGCCGCACCCTCGCGCAGGCCCGCAGCTGGACCGACGCGGTCGACGAGCTCACCACGCACTACGACGCACTGCTGGGGGCCCGCGCGGCCCTATGATCCCCAGGTGAGCTCGGCCTCCCAGATCCTGGAGCGCGACGGCGAGCTCGCACGCATCGCGGAGGCCCTCGACAGCGCCGCGGCCGGCAACGGGCGCGTGCTGGTGATCGAGGGGCCGGCCGGCATCGGCAAGACCCGGCTGGTCCGCGAGACCCGTGACCTGGCCATTGCCCGCGGTTTCGGTCGTCTGCAGGCGACCGGCGACGAGACCGAGACCGCCATGGCGTGGGGCGTGGTGCGGCAGATGGTCGAGCGGTCGGTCTCGCGCTACCGCGGCGACGTCAGGCGCGCGATCCTCGACGGACCGGCGGGCGCGGCGCTGCAGGCCCTCGACGTGGCGGCGGAGGGCACCGCGAGCGACGCCGAGACCGCCCGGACCCTGCACGCCCTGTGGTGGGTGGCGATCGACCTGTCGGCGACCCGTCCGCTGCTGATCACCGTCGACGACGCCCAGTGGAGCGACCAGCCGTCGTTGCGCTTCCTGGGCTACCTCGCCCGGCGCATCGCCGACCTGCCGATCGCCCTCGTCGTCGGCACCCGCCCACCCACGGGCGGCACCGGTCCGCTCACCGAGCTCACGGTCTCCCCCTACGTCGAGAGGCTGCTCCCCGAGGTCCTCTCCCCCGCCGCGGTGGCCGCCTTCCGCACCCCGGGCGGCGCGGTGCCGTGCCCTGCCGTGGCCGCCGCCGTGCACGCGGCGTGCGGGGGCAACCCGTTCCTCACCGGCGCGCTGCTCGACGAGCTGGTCAG
>CALRVO020000175.1:0-7635 GCA_943371595.1 Sphingomonas paucimobilis | reverse complement strand
CCCGCCTTCGCGACCCCGCCGGCCTACGCCGACCAGGGTGGCTTCGGCACCCAGCCCGGGGCGCCTGCGTGAGCGCCGCCGACCCGTACGCCGGCAGCCACCCCATCGACGGGACCCCGCAGCCCGAGACCCCGGGCAGCACCCGCAGTCTCGGCGAGATCGTCGGTGAGGTGACCACCGACCTCAGCACCCTGATGAAGCAGGAGCTCGAGCTCGCCAAGGTCGAGCTCAAGCAGGAGGCGACCAAGGCCGGCAAGGGTGCCGGCATGCTCGCCGGCGCCGCGCTCGGCGGCCTGATGCTGCTGGTCTTCCTGTCGCTGGCGCTGATGTGGCTCCTCGACGACTTCATCATCCTCGAGCTCGCGGCGTTCATCGTCGCCCTGCTGTGGGGCGCCGTCGCCGCCACGCTGGCCGTGCTCGGACGCAAGCACCTCAAGAACGCCAACCCGCAGCTGCCGAAGACGCAGCAGACCCTTCAGGAGGACGCATCATGGGCCAAGACACAGACCAGCTGACCACCGACATCGCGCAGACCCGCGACCGGATGGGCACCCACCTCGACGAGCTGCAGGACAAGGTGAGCCCGTCGGCCATCGTCGACCGTCAGAAGCAGGCCGCCCGCGCCAAGGTCGGGGGCCTGAGGGAGAAGGCGCTCGGGACCGCGCGCTCGGCCAACGACGCCACGCCGTCGGCCTCCGACGCGGCCGACACCGCCAAGCAGCAGTTCCAGGGCGCGCCCCTCGCGGCCGGCCTCGCCGCCTTCGGTCTCGGCATGGTCGTGGCCGCGCTCGTGCCCGCCAGCGAGGCCGAGTCGCGCGCCGCGGTGCAGGTCAAGGACGTCGTCCAGGACAAGGCCCAGCCGATGGTGGACGACGCCAAGCAGGCGGCCGCCGGCCTCGGCCAGGACCTCAAGGAGAGCGCCGTGGAGTCGGCCCAGCAGGTCAAGGACGTCGGCACCGACGCGGTCGCCACCGTCAAGGACGAGGGCCAGTCGTCAGCCGCCTCGGTGCGCTCCGACGCCACCGCCTGAGGCACACCGTGCCGCACGTGGGCCCTCGTCGATCGCCTCGACGGGGGCCCCACGCCGTCGACCGACCACCCCGACCACCCCGAGGACACCCGCCATGCCCACTCCGCACGGACCCGCTCCGGCCGACCTCACGGCCGGCCCGTCGTGAAGCCGATCCCCGAGTCGCGCGAGGCCGTCGAGGAGTACGGCCCGTTCGTCGACCGTGACCTGCTGGGCGAGCTCGAGGAGCGGGCCGACCGCGTGCGCGAGCTCGTGCCGCAGTGCGTCGGCCTCAGCCTCACGGTCCTGACCCAGGACGTCGTGGTCACGCTGGTGGCGACCCCCGACGAGGTCGCTGCGATCCCCGCGGTGCCCGAGGTCCCCGACGGTGCCGTCCCCGTGGAGGGGCGCGCGATCATGAGCACCCTGACGATGCCGGTCCAGCGCGACGGGCGGGTCGTGGCCAGGCTCCACCTCTACGCCGCTGTCCCGGCGGCCTTCGACGGTCACCACGAGGCCCTCGCCCACGTGTTCGGCGTCACCGCGCCGGGCGCGATCACCGACGCCGACCTGTCCTTCAGCACGATGGCCGAGGCCCGGCAGGTCCCCGCCAACCAGCGCGCCGGGGTGACGCTGCACCGGGCCGCCGCCCTGCTCGGCGCCAGCAAGGGGATCGACCACGCAGCCGCCGGCCGCCGCCTGCGCGACAGCGCCCGGCGCGCCGACGTGCCCCTGGGCCGGCTCGCCGAGCTCGTCGTCGAGGTCCTGTCCGAGCGGTGACCCGGTCACCCGCAGGTGCGTGGTGGCACCGTGCTCCCGGCGAGACCATCGGGGGAGCGAGGGGAGAAGACCATGCCGTCAGACAAGAAGCCCGGTCCGAGCGTCAAGGACGACGAGACCTACGAGGTACTGCGCCGTGAGGGCAACAGCAAGGAGAAGTCGGCGCGGATCGCCAACGCCAAGGCCCGCGACGGGGCCGCGGCCGTCGGACGCCGCGGTGGCGAGGCCGGGTCCTACGACGACTGGACGGTCGACGAGCTGCGCAAGCGCGCCGCCGAGCTCGACGTCGAGGGCCGCTCGTCGATGACCAAGAGCGAGCTGATCGAGGCCCTGCGCACCACGTGAGCCCAGGAGAGCGTCACCCGTCCGAGTGAGACCGCGATCGCCGGTCGTGGGTACCGGGCCAGGTGACCTCCCTTGCCGTTCCCGACACGACCCTGCGCCGGGTCGTCGTCGCCTCCGTGCCCGCGGGCCACGTCTACGTCCGCCACCTCGCCCCCGAGTCCGGCGACGGGCCCACCCGCCTCGTCGACCCGCCCCCGCTCGGCGTACGTCGTGCCCCGACCGACCAGTGGTGGCCGCCGGCGATGCTCGACCCCGGCTGGATCGACGCCCACGGCGCCGGGCTCGACGTCTTCCACGTGCACTTCGGCTTCGACGCCCTCGCCCCCCGCGACCTCGAGCAGATCGTGGCGGCGCTGCGCCGCACCGCGACGCCGCTGGTCTACACGGTCCACGACCTGCGCAACCCGCACCACCCCGACCGCGCCGCGCACGACGCGCTGCTCGACGTCCTGGTGCCGGCGGCTGACGCCCTGGTCACCCTCACGCCGGGTGCCGCGGCCGAGATCGACCGGCGCTGGGGGCGCGACGCGACGGTCCTGCCGCACCCGCACGTCGTGCCGTTCCGCACGATGCGCGAGGTCCGCACCCATGCCGGGGCCCGCGTCGACCGTCCGTTCCGGGTCGGGCTCCACCTCAAGAGCCTGCGCGCCTCGATGGACCCCGTCGCGGTGCTGCCGACCCTGGTCGAGACCGTCGCCGACCTGCCCGACGCCGTGCTCCAGGTCAACGCGCACCGCGACGTCCTCGACCCCGCCGGGGCCCGTCACGACCCCGCGCTGGCCCGCCTGCTGCGCGGCTACGTCGACGCCGGCCGTCTTGAGCTTGAGGTGCACGACTACCTGTCCGACGCCGACCTGTTCTCCTACCTCGCCCAGCTCGACGTCTCGGTGCTGCCCTACCGCTTCGGGACGCACTCCGGCTGGCTCGAGACGTGCCGCGACCTCGGCACGACCGTCGTCGCCCCGAGCTGCGGCTACTACGCCGACCAGGGCCCGGTGCTGGGCTACCGCCTCGACGAGGACGGTTACGACCCCGCGACGCTCGCCGACGCCGTACGCCGGGCGCACACGGAGCGGCCCGACCTCGGCACCACGGTCGCCGACCGGCGCCGCCAGCGCCAGGACGTCGCCGACGCGCACGACGCGATCTACAGGTCCCTGCTCCAGCGCCCGGTGCGGACGGGGAGGCCCTGACGTGCGGATATGCCTGGTGGCCTCGAGCCGCTTCCCGATCAGCGAGCCCTTCGCGGGTGGCCTGGAGTCGATGACGCACGTCCTGGCGACGGCGCTGCTCGAGCGGGGTCACGACGTGACGCTGTTCGCCGCGCCCGGCTCCGACCCCGCGCTGCCGGTCGAGCTGCTCGCGCCCGACACGTTCACCGCGAGCGCGGCGGCCCTCGCCGACGTCAACGCCCCGAGCGAGACCTGGCTGGCCGAGCACCACGCCTACCTCGGGCTGATGCTGCGGCTGGCCCGCAGCGGCGCCGACGAGTTCGACGTCGTGCACAACAACAGCCTCCACCACCTGCCGGTCGCGATGGCCTCGACGCTCAGCGTGCCGCTGCTGACGACCCTGCACACGCCGCCGCTGCCGTTCGTCGAGTCGGCCATCCACCTCGAGGACGTGGCGTCGGCCTTCGTCGCGGTCAGCGCCTTCACCGCCGACGCCTGGTCGCACGTCGTGGACAGTTCGGTGATCCACAACGGCATCGACCTGGCCCGCTGGCGCTTCGGCCTCGGCGGCGGCCCTGCCGTGTGGTCGGGCCGGCTGGTGCCGGAGAAGGCGCCGCACGAGGCGATCGACGCCTGCCGGCTGGCGGGCGTGCCGCTGGTGCTGGTCGGGCCCGTCCACGACCGCGCCTACTACCGCGACGAGGTCGAGCCCCGCCTCGGCCGCGGCGTGGAGTACCGCGGCCACCTCGACCACCGCGAGCTCACCCACCTGCTGCGCGCCGCGTCGGTCGCCGTGGTGACCCCCGGCTGGGACGAGCCCTACGGGCTGGTCGCCTCGGAGGCCATGGCCTCCGGCACCCCGGTCGCCGGCTACACCCGCGGCGCGCTGCCCGAGGTGGTCGGCTCGACGGGTGGGGTCCTGGTCGAGGGCGGCGACGTCGTCGCCCTGGCCTCGGCGGTCCGTGAGGCCCGGCGCCTCGACCGCGCCGCCGTGCGCCGTCACGCCGAGCTGACCTGCTCGCTCGACCGGATGGTCGACGCCTACGAGGACCGCTACGTCTCGCTCGTCGACGAGGCGGTCGCGGCGTGAGCGCGACGATCGGCTACTACGTCCACCACGTCGGCCGCGGTCACCAGCACCGCGCCACCGCCCTGGCCCTGCACCTCGCCGCCACCGGCGGACCGTCGGTGACCGGGCTGTCCTCGCTGCCGCGGCCACGCGACTGGCCGGGCGACTGGGTCGAGCTGGCCCGCGACGACGCCGGCGAGACCCGCGAGCCCACCGCTCGCGGCCGGTTGCACTGGGCGCCCCTGCACCACGACGGGCTGCGCTCGCGGACCGCGCAGGTCTCGGCCTGGATCGAGGCCGCGCGCCCGCGCGCGGTCGTCGTCGACGTGTCGGTCGAGATGGTGCTGCTGGCCCGCCTGCACGGCGTGCCCGTGGTCTCGGTCGTGCAGCCCGGACGGCGCGACGACCCCGCCCACCTGCTCGGCTTCGACGCCGCCGACGCCCTGGTCGCCTTCTGGCCCGCCGAGGCGCACGGCATGCTGCTCGGCGTCGCGCCCGAGACCCGCGACCGGCTGCGGTGCGTCGGGGCGCTGTCGCGCTTCCCGGTCGACGAGTCGACGGGGTCCACCCGGACCCGCGGCCGGCAGGCCGTGCTGCTGCTCGGCGCCGGCGGCCACGCCGACCCCGGCGTCCCCGACGGCGACTGGCAGTGGACGACGATCGGTGGCGACGGCGGCTGGGTCGACGACCCCGCACGCCTGCTGCGCGGGGCCGACGTCGTGGTCACCCACGCCGGCCAGAACGCCCTGGCCGAGGCGGCCGCCGTACGACGTCCGGTCGTCGTCGTGCCCCAGGCGCGCCCGCACGACGAACAGCTCGCCACCGCCGCCGTGCTGCGTGACGGTGGCTGGCCGGCCGTCGTCCTCGACGACTGGCCGCGCGACGACGCGGCGCTCGAGCAGGCCGCCGCGCTCGACGGGTCCGGCTGGGCCGACTGGTGCGACGGTCGTGCCGTCGAGCGCTACGCCGCCGTGGTCTGCGAGGTGGCGGGTCGATGACCACCGTCGGAGTGCTCACCCTCGCCCACGGTCGCCGGGACCGGCTCGCCGCGCAGCACCGCTCGCTCGCCCTCGGACGTCGCCGGCCTGACCTCTACACCGTCGTCGCCATGGGCGACGCGCTCGTCGGGACCTCCCACGACCGGGGGCTCGAGCGCGACGTCGTGCGCGTCGACGTACCCCCGGAGGGCCTGCCGCTGGCCGCCGCACGCAACCGTGGCGTCGAGCACCTCGTCGCCCGGGGGGCCGACGTCGTCGTCCTGCTCGACGTCGACTGCCTGGCCGGCTACTCCCTCGTCTCGGCGTACGCCGACGCCGGGCGAGACCATCCCGACCGGTTGTGGTCGGGCCCGGTCACCTACCTGCCGCGCGACGTCTTCGTCAGCCACCCCGCCGAGCTCGCGGCCCACGACGCCCCGCACCCCGCCCGACCGGCGCCCGGTCCGGGACAGGTCGAGGAGTCCACGCGGCCCGAGCTGTTCTGGTCGCTGTCCTTCGCGGTCACACCCGCGACGTGGGAGCGCATCGGCGGCTTCGACGAGGCCTACGTCGGCTACGGCGGCGAGGACACCGACCTGGCCCGCCGGGCCCAGGCGGCCGGCGTCGGGTCGTGGTGGCTCGGTTCGGCCCGGGCCTACCACCAGCACCACCACGTCAGCTCGCCCCCGGTCGAGCACCTCGACGCGATCCTGCGCAACGGCCGGACCTACCACCAGCGGTGGGGGGAGTGGCCGATGCTCGGCTGGCTGCGCGCCTTCGAGGAGCGTGGCCTGGTCCGCCACGACAGCGACCGCGACGACTGGGTCAAGGTGCGCCCGGACGGGTGAGGGCCGGGCCGGGGTGGCTGGGTACCGGGCGGGACCGTCCATCCGAGCAACCCGAGGAGCACCCATGAGAGCCGTCACCTGGCAGGGCCGCACCGACATGCAGGTCATCGACGTCCCCGACGCCCGGATCGAGGAGCCCACCGACGTCCTGGTCCGGATCACCTCGACCGGTCTGTGCGGGTCCGACCTGCACCTCTACGACCCACTGACCCCCTTCATGACCCCCCGGCGACATCGTCGGCCACGAGCCGATGGGCGTCGTGGACGCCGTCGGGGCCGACGTCACCGCGCTCAAGCCCGGCGACCGGGTCGTCGTCCCCTTCAACGTCTCCTGCGGCACGTGCTGGACCTGCGAGCGCGGGCTGCACAGCCAGTGCGAGACCACCCAGAACCGCGACCAGGGCACGGGGGCCTCGCTCTTCGGCTACTCCAAGCTCTACGGCGCCGTCCCGGGCGGCCAGGCCGAGGCGCTGCGGGTGCCGTTCGGCAACACGCTGCCGATCAAGATCCCCGACGGCCCGACCGACGACCGCTTCCTCTACCTCTCCGACGTCATCCCGACGGCCTGGCAGGCCGTCGAGTACGCCGACACGCCCGACGGCGGCACCCTGCTGGTCATGGGGGCCGGACCGATCGGCGACATGGCCGCCCGGATCGCCAAGCACCGGGGGCTGCGGGTCATCGTGGTCGACTCGGTCCCTGAGCGGCTCGCCCGCATCACCGCCCGCGGCGGCGAGACCATCGACACCACCGAGATCGACGCCGACGACGTACCGGACCGGGTGCGTGACCTGACCGACGGCCGCGGCTCCGACTCCGTCATCGACGCCGTCGGCATGGAGGCCCACGGCTCGCCGGTCGCCGAGACCGCCCAGAAGGCGCTGCGCTTCCTGCCCAAGAAGCTGCAGGAGATCGCCATGCAGAACACCGGCTCCGACCGCCTCGACGCGCTCTACACCGCCTTCGAGGCCGTACGCCGTGGCGGCACCGTGTCGATCTCGGGCGTCTACGGCGGCGCCGCGTCGCCGATGCCGATGCTGCAGCTGTTCGACAAGCAGCTCGTGATCCGCCAGGGGCAGGCCAACGTGCACCGCTGGAGCGACGACATCCTCGAGCTGCTGCAGCGCGACGAGGACGTGCTCGGCGTCGAGGACTTCGCCACCCACCGCCTCCCGCTCGAGGACGCCCCGGCGGCGTACAAGTCGTTCCGCGACAAGAAGGACGGCATGGTGAAGGTGGTCTTCCAGCCCTGACCTGGGCTTCCCTCCCCCTGAACCGTGCGATCGCGCGGTTCGCGGGAGGTTCGGCCCCTCCCGGCCCCGCGTTTCGTGCGATCGCACGGATCAGGGGAGGGATCGGGTTGCAGAGCCCCCTGAACCGAGCGATCGCACGGTGTGCGGAGTGCCCAGCCCTCCCTGGCCCCGCGTTCCGTGCG
>CALRVO020000174.1:0-7641 GCA_943371595.1 Sphingomonas paucimobilis | reverse complement strand
TCGCCCACGCCGGCACCACGCCGTCACCACGCCGTCACCACGCCGTCACCACGCCGTCACCACGCCGGCACCACGCCGGCACCACGCCGGCACCACACCGAGGGCACCACGCCGTCACCACGCCCGCAACACGACCGTCATCTGCCCGTCACCGCGCGTTCGGGCGTGTCGGGCCGCAACGGCCCGCGGGCCGACGTACCGTCGCAGGCAGTGGCGAGTGGGGAAGCTCGCCGCAACCAGGAGGCCCGAGCGTGAGCGATCACGACCTTTGCACCGTCACCGGCAGCGCTGCTGCCGGCGGGGTGGGAGGGCGCCGGCACTCCGGCGTTCGGGCATCCTCCCGGTCCACCTGCGCTGACTAGACGGCCGGGCGAGGAGTGCGCGCGCGGTCACCTGAAGGGGAACCCCCGTGGCCACTTCCGCAGAACGCGCCCGCACCTACGTGCTCGACACCAGCGTGCTGCTCGCTGATCCCGGCGCCATGCGTCGCTTCGAGGAGCACGAGGTCGTGCTCCCCGTCGTGGTGATCACCGAGCTCGAGGGCAAGCGGCACCACCCCGAGCTGGGCTTCTTCGCCCGGTCGGCCCTGCGGATGCTCGACGACCTCCGGGTCACCCACGGCCGGCTCGACGAGCCCGTCCCGATCGGCGAGCACGGCGGCACCCTGCGCGTCGAGCTCAACCACACCGACCCCGGTGCGCTGCCGTCGGGCTTCCGGCTCGGCGACAACGACACCCGCATCCTGGCCGTGGCGCGCAACCTCGCCGACGAGGGGCACCTGGTCACGGTGGTGTCCAAGGACCTCCCGATGCGCATCAAGGCCTCCGTCGTGGGTCTCGACGCCCAGGAGTACCGCGCCGAGGCGATCAGCGACTCCGACACCGGCTACTCCGGCATGGCCGAGCTCGACGTCGAGGCCGCCGTCCTCGACGAGCTCTACGACGACGGCACCGTCGACCTCGAGAGCGCCCGGGAGTTCCCGTGCCACCAGGGGCTCGTGCTGGTCTCCGACCGCGGTACGGCGCTGGGCCGGGTCGGGCCCGACAAGCACGTCCACCTCGTGCGCGGTGACCGCGAGGCCTTCGGCATCCACGGTCGCAGCGCGGAGCAGCGCGTGGCGCTGGAGATGCTGCTCGACCCCGAGGTCGGCATCGTCTCGCTCGGCGGGCGCGCCGGCACCGGCAAGTCGGCGCTCGCGCTGTGCGCCGGCCTCGAGGCCGTGCTCGAGCGGCGCCAGCACCAGAAGGTCGTCGTCTTCCGGCCGCTGTTCGCGGTCGGTGGCCAGGAGCTGGGCTACCTGCCGGGTTCCGAGACCGAGAAGATGTCGCCGTGGGGCCAGGCGGTCTTCGACACGCTCGGCTCGATCACCTCCAAGGACGTCGTCGACGAGATCCTCGACCGCGGGATGCTCGAGGTGCTGCCGCTGACCCACATCCGCGGCCGCTCCCTGCACGACGCCTACGTCATCGTCGACGAGGCCCAGTCGCTGGAGCGCAACGTGCTGCTGACGGTGCTCTCGCGCATCGGGGCCAACTCCAAGGTCGTGCTGACCCATGACGTGGCCCAGCGCGACAACCTGCGGGTGGGGCGCCACGACGGCGTGGTCGCCGTGATCGAGAAGCTCAAGGGGCACCCCTTGTTCGCCCACGTGACCCTGACGCGCTCGGAGCGCTCGCCCATCGCGGCCCTGGTCACCGAGATGCTGGAGAACGTCACGGTGTGATCTGGGTGTGATCAGGGTGTGATCTGTGGGCCGGGTGCGCCTCGTGTGACTCACGAGGCGCACCCGCCATCATTTTCAAAGAGTTTTGTCCAGGGTCTTTGGCCGTTCGGTTTGCACGCCCAGGCCCTAGCGGGCATGGTGGAGACGATCTTCCGCGGTCCCGAGGGGGCCAGCCGATCGCTACCGACCGACTGTCGTCCACACTCTGGGTACTCGTTTTGTCGAAGCACGTGAAGCACGCTCCCAAGCACCGCGGCGCCCCTAAGCGGCCCGCCGTGCCCGAGGTCCTCGAGGCCGCGCCGCGCAAGATCGTCGGCACCACCGCGCTCCTCGGCTCGCTCGCCGTCGCCGCGACCGGCGTCACGGTCGCCGGTGGCGTCGCCGCCGGGTCAGCGGCCGACACCTCGCAGGCCGTCGACGCCACCAACCCGGGCGGGGCTGACGTCGCGGCCGCCGCCGGTGAGTCCTCCGCCGGGTGGCTCGGCCACCCGTCGGCGGCCCAGCTCGCCGCCGCGCCCGTCGTACGCCGGGCGCCCACGCTGTCCCGCTCGGCCGACCGTCGTGACCGCACCGACCCGGTCAAGGAGGTCGTGCTCTCCGCCGAGCCCGCGGGCGAGGTCGAGACCGGGTCCAAGGACCTCGCCGACTCCGACCCGCGCGACATCGCGAGGGCATTGCTGGGCGAGTTCGGCTTCTCCTCCGACCAGTTCGGCTGCCTTGACTCGCTCTACACGCGCGAGTCCGGGTGGAACCCCACCGCCGACAACCCCTCCTCCTCGGCCTACGGCATCCCGCAGGCCCTCCCGGGCTCCAAGATGGCCTCGGCCGGGGCCGACTGGGCGACCAACCCGGTCACCCAGATCCGCTGGGGGCTCGGCTACATCCAGGACCGCTACGGCAGCCCGTGCGGCGCCTGGGCGCACTCCGAGTCCGTCGGCTGGTACTGACCCGTCCGGCTCCCTACGGCCACGTGAGCGTGACTGGCGGGGTGGTCGTGGTGGCTCCGGCGACCAGGAGGTAGCGCTCGTCGGTGATCGGCCCGCCCCAGAAGATCTCGGCGGTCAGGGGCACGACGCGCGCGTCACCGGCCACCTGCGCGACCATCGCCTCGAGGTCGGTCGCGGCGATGCCGCCGCCGGTGTGCCACCGGCCCTCGACCAGCACCAGCCGTCCGCCCGGCCGCAGCAGGCCCACCCAGCGGGCCAGGGCGGCCGCAGGGTCGGGCACGGCCCACAGCACGTGGCGGCACAGCACCACGTCGGCCGAGCCGGCGTCGTACGGCGGGGTGGCGGCGTCACCGACCTCGAAGGCGACGTCGAGCCCGGCGGCGGCTGCCTTGGCCACGGCCCGCTCGAGCATCGCGGGGGACAGGTCGGTGCCCCGGACCCGGTGCCCGGCCTCGGCCAGCAGCGTCGCGAGGGTGCCGGTGCCGCAGCCGAGGTCGACCACGTCGGTGGGTGCCACCGGCAGGTGGGCCGCCAGCAGCCGGCGCCACGCCTCTCGCGTGGCGGGGTCGCCGAGGCCGTGGTCGGGCTCGTCGTCGAACGTCGCGGCCTGGCCGTCCCAGTAGGCGCGCTGGTCGTCCATGTGTCCTCCCGAGAGTCGGTCGTCACTGGCGAAAGGGCTATCGTCAGTGACGTGGACTCAACCTATGCAGCCCTGAGGTGACTGGTCAAATGACGTTCGACAGTCACGTGCTGACCTTGGTCGACGTGGCGGCACGCCTGGTCAACGAGCTCACGCCCGGTCATCGGCGCGGTCGCCCCTTCGACTCGCCCGCCGGGCCGGAACGCGTGCGTGCGACCGCGACCGCCTTGGGTGGCGCCGGTCGGCGGACGCCCGAGGTCACCGCTGAGGACGCCGCCGCCCTGGCGGGGCACGCCGCCACGATGCGCGCGTGCTTCCACGCCTGCGACCGGGCGCAGGACGACGACCTCGCGCAGGCCGCCGCCACCGTCAACGCGATGCTGCGGGCCACCGGCGCGCGGCCGCAGCTCGACCCGCTGCCGGGTGGGGGGTGGCACGTGCACTTCCACGGCAGCGACGACTCGCTCGCCGTGGGCTGGGCAGCCGGGTGCGCGACGGGGCTCGCGCTCGCCATGGGCAGCGACCTCGCGGGTCGTCTCGGGGTGTGCGAGGCCGAGCGGTGCGACCGCGTCCACGTCGACACCTCCAAGAACGGCACCCGCCGGTTCTGCTCCACCTCGTGCCAGAACCGGGTGAAGGCGGCCGCCTACCGGGCGCGCCGCTAGCCGGCTCGCGCCACGAAGACGGTCACGTGGCCGGCGTACTCGCGGGGCCAGCCGTCGTGGGGCGGCGACCACGCCACGTCCTCCTGGCTGGAGTCGAGGTAGGCCAGCGCCGCGTCACGGTCGGCGAAGGCGGCCCGGGTGACCAGGTCGTCGCGGCGTACGTCGTCGAAGTGGGCCCGCAGCGCAGCCTCGCCGTTCTCGCTGGAGAAGTGGGTCAGGACCGGTCCGCCGCCGGCGTCGCGGCGCAGGTCGGCCACGTGCTCGTCGCCGTTGGTGACCGCGACGAAGGTGCCTCCGGGGCGCAGCACGCGACGTGCCTCGGCGAGCGCCCGGTGCAGGTCGGGCACGTGGTAGAGCATCCACATCGCCGCGACCGCGTCGAAGGAGCCGTCGGCGAACGGCAGGTCCTGGGCGTCGGCGACCCGGGCCCCGAGCCCGCGCGCCGAGGTCAACCCGACCAGGTGCGCGGACTGGTCGACCGGGACCACCTCGGCCTCGGGCAGGGCCCCGGCGAGGCGGGCGGCGAAGGCGCCCGTGCCGCAGCCGACCTCGAGCACACGCTGCGGGGCGCCGGCCACGACGGCGGCGAGGGCCTCGGTGGCGGGGTCGCGGCCGTCGAGCGTGGGGAGCCACACGGAGATGCGGGTCTCGAGGTGCCTGTCGTCGCGGTACTGGCGCGCGACGTGGTCGCGGTCGGTCATGCTCACGGGTGCGTCATCGCCTCCACGTCGAGGGCGGCGTCGAGCTCGTCCTCGGTGAGCTCACCACGCTCGACGTAGCCCAGGGCGATCACGGTCTCGCGGATGGTGCGGCCCTCCGCCAGGGCCTGCTTGGCGATCGCGGCGGCGGCCTCGTAGCCGAGGTGCTTGTTGAGGGGTGTGACGACCGACGGCGACGACTCGGCGTAGCGGCGCATCCGCTCGGTGTCGGCGGTGATCCCGTCGACGCAGCGGTGGGCGAGCAGCGTCGTCGACGTCGCCAGCAGCCGGATCGACTCGAGCACGTTGCGCGCGATCACCGGCATGGCGACGTTGAGCTCGAAGCTGCCGCTCGCGCCGGCCATGGTGACTGCGGCGTCGTTGCCGACGACCTGGAAGCACACCATCAAGGTCGCCTCGGGCAGCACCGGGTTGACCTTGCCGGGCATGATGCTCGACCCCGGCTGCAGGTCGGGCAGGTGGATCTCGGCCAGCCCGGTCGTCGGCCCCGACGACATCCAGCGCAGGTCGTTGCAGACCTTGACCAGGCCGACGGCGACCGTGCGTAGCACGCCGCTCAGCTCGACCAGCGAGTCGCGGGTTCCCTGGGCCTCGAAGTGGTTGCGGGCCTCGGTGAACTCCTGGCCCGTCGCCTCCGAGAGCACCTCGATGACCCGGGCCGCGAAGCCGGGAGGGGTGTTGATGCCGGTGCCGACGGCCGTGCCGCCCAACGGCAGCTCGCGCACCCGCGGCAGGACCGAGGTGAGCCGCTCGGCGGCGTACTGCAGGGTGGCGGCGTAGCCGCCCAGCTCCTGGCCCAGCATCACCGGCGTGGCGTCCATCAGGTGGGTGCGGCCCGACTTGACCAGCCCGGCGAACTCCTCGGCCTTGGCGGCCAGCGAGTCGTGCAGGGTCGCCAGCGCCGGCAGGAGGTCGTCGACGACCGCGAGCGTGACCGCGACGTGGATGGCGGTCGGGAACGTGTCGTTGCTCGACTGGCTGGCGTTGACGTGGTCGTTGGGGTGGGCCTGGGTGCCGGCGCGGGCGGCGAGGGAGGCGATCACCTCGTTGGCGTTCATGTTGCTGCTCGTGCCCGAGCCGGTCTGGAAGACGTCGACGGGGAACTCCGCGTCGTGCTCGCCGGCCGCGACCGCCCGTGCGGCGGTGGCGACGGCGGTGCTGATCTCGGGGGAGACGACACCGAGCTCACCGTTGACGACGGCCGCGGCCGCCTTCACGTGGCCCAGCGCGTGCACGAGCGCCGGCTCGATCGGCGTGCCGCTGATCGGGAAGTTGTCGATCGCCCGCTGGGTCTGGGCCCGCCACAGCGCCGCCGCCGGTACCTCGACGTCACCCATGGAGTCGTGCTCGGTCCTGGTGTCCATCCCGCCACGAAACCACACCACCCCACACGGGCCATCGGGGTGGAGCCGGTCGTGGATCGGCCCCGGGGCGGCGGCGCCGTGCTCACCGGCTCTCCTAGGCTGCACGCATGTCTGCGTGGTTGGAGGACCTCAGCACCCTGCAGGTGCTGCTGCTCGTCGCCGGGGTGCTCGTCGGCGGATCGGTCCTCGCGGCCCTGCTCGGGGGCCTGCTGGTCCGCCTCGGGATGCGGCGTCCGTGGGTGGTCGACCGGGCGAGCCGGCTGTCGTTCAAGCTGCTCGGGCTCATCAAGCGGCCGCTGACGATCGTGGTCCTCGACGAGGTCGCGGCGGTGATCCAGACCGGCCACTACACCAAGAACATCTCCGACGCCCTGCTCGAGAACCACGACGAGCTCAAGTCGCTGGTCGCCGAGAAGGTCCGCGCCGACCCCAACGCCCGGCTGGTGAGCAAGCTCCCGGGCTACGACGCGCTCGTCTCCGAGGCCTCCGAGACCGTGCTGCGCGTGCTCATCGACATGCTCAGCGACCCGCGGATGGACGAGCTCGTCTCCGACCTGCTGCGCAACAACCTCGAGCAGATCAAGATCGCGGTCCGCGAGCGCGCCCACGAGCAGGTCGGCGAGATGAAGCCCGCCGACCCGATCCCCGCCTCGGCGCCGGTCCACCGGGCCCGCCGCGGCTGAGAGCGCGGCTTACGGCTCAGCACCGGTGCCTGGCGCCCGTTCCGGGCGCCCATGGTCGGGCGCCCCAGCCATGTCGTAGGAGTCGTCGGGCGACGGCAGGCGCTGACGGCGAGGCGCGGAAGGCGACGACGTGGTCACCGGTGTCGGCGCTGCCTCCTTCCGGCAACGGCAACAGGTTTCGGCTGGTCGTGGAGTCGCCCGGACTCGGCTGGCCCGACCGTGGGCACGACGGCGCCCTCAACGCGGCATGGTCGGGCGCAGCCCGCTGGGCGGCACGGTCGGGCGGAGCCGTACGGCGGCATGGCGGAGCGCACCTCCATGCTTCGGACACGTGATGATGCTGTCGTGCCCGTTGACCCAAGTGACTACTTTGCCCTTGGCTCTGGAGAGTTGCGCGAGGTCGCCCGTTTCGCAGTGCAGGGTGCTGAGCAGGTCCTCGACATCTTCGATCGGGCATGTCCCGATGACCCGCGTCCACGGGCTGCCGTCGAGGCCGCGTGGGTGTTCGCGAACGGGGCTCCGCGGACGAACCTTCAGCGCACAGGAGCAATCGACGCGCACCGCGCAGCCAAGGCTGCTCCTACCGAAGCAGCCAGGCACGCCGCGCACGCGGCTGGAGACGCCGCGGCAGCCGCGTACTTGCACCCGTTCGCGAAGGCTAGTCAAGTCGCACACATACTTCGCGCGGATGCGCATGCAGCGCGCGCCGCGGAACTCCAGGCCGGGGATCCGCAGCACGCGGCGCAACACATCGCTCGTGCCGTGGCGCGAGCGTCGCCGGTACTCCTCGGGGTGCTCCGGCAGTACCCCAAGCCGCCAGCGAGCCGGGACCGGGTTGGTGCCCTGATGTGCGAACTCGATAGCAACCTCCGACAACTCTGACTTCGACCCCAGCACCCG
>CALRVO020000173.1:0-7703 GCA_943371595.1 Sphingomonas paucimobilis | reverse complement strand
GTTGTGCCCGACCCCGACGGTGACCCACGACGAGGCGCCGTCGGAGGTCTCGATGAGCACCCGGGTGATCGCGTCGGTGCCGTGGCCCTGGTCGAGGATGCGGACCTTGTAGTCGACGAGCTCGAACTTGGCGACCTCGGGGAAGGCCTGCCCGATGGCGGTGCGCAGGGCCGAGTCGAGGGCGTTGACCGGACCGTTGCCCTCGCCGGTGACGACGTAGCGCACGCCCTCGGCGGTCAGCTTGACCGTCGCCTCGGAGACCGCCTCGTCGGTGGCCTCGCGGTGCGCGAGGGTCTCGGTGATCACGCGCCACGACTCGACGTCGACGTAAGCCGGGCGGCGTCCCTCGACCTCCTCGACGAGCAGCAGCTCGAAGGAGGCGTCGGCGGCCTCGAAGGTGTAGCCGCGCTGCTCCATCGCCTTGACCCGGTCGGTCACCCGGGTGACCAGCTCGCGGTCGCCGGAGAGGTCGAAGCCCAGCTCCTTGCCCTTGAGCTCGATCGTCGCCCGCCCGGCCATGTCGGAGACCAGCAGCCTCATGTCGTTGCCGACCTTGAGGGGGTCCATGTGCTGGTAGAGGTCGGGGTCGACCTTGATGGCGCTGGCGTGCAGGCCGGCCTTGTGGGCGAAGGCCGAGGTACCGACGTACGGCTGGCGCGAGGCGGGCGCGAAGTTGGTGACGTCGGCGACGGCGTGCGCGATGCGGGTCGACTCGGCCAGCAGCCCCGCGGGCAGCACCTCGCGCTCGAGCTTGAGCTCGAGGTTGGCCACGACCGAGATCAGGTCGGCGTTGCCGGTGCGCTCGCCATAGCCGTTGATGCAGCCCTGGACGTGGGTGGCGCCGGCGTCGACGGCGGCCAGGGTGTTGGCGACCGCGCAACCGGTGTCGTTGTGGCAGTGGATCCCGACCCGGACGCCGGTGGTGTCGATGACGTCGTGGACCACGTCGGAGACCCACGGCGGGAGCATGCCGCCGTTGGTGTCGCACAGGGCGATCACCTCGGCGCCGGCGTCGTAGGCCGTGCGCAGCACCTCCAGGGCGTAGTCGCGGTTGCGGCGGTAGCCGTCGAAGAAGTGCTCGGCGTCGAGGAAGACCTGCTGCCCCTCGGCCCGCAGGTGGCTGACGGTGTCGCGGATCATCTCGAGGTTCTCCTCGAGCGTGGTGCGCAGCGCGAGCTCGACGTGGCGGTCGTGCGACTTGGCCACCAGCGTCACCACGCCGGCCCCGGAGTCACGCAGGGCGGCGACCTGCGGGTCGTCGGCAGCGCGTACGCCGGCCTTGCGGGTCGCGCCGAACGCGGCCAGCCTGGCGTGACGCAGGTCGAGCTCGACCGCGGCGCGACGGAAGAACTCGGTGTCCTTCGGGTTGGCGCCCGGCCAGCCGCCCTCGATGTAGCCGACGCCGAGCCCGTCGAGCTGGCGCGCGATCGTCAGCTTGTCGGCGACGGAGAGGTTGAGCCCCTCCTGCTGCGCGCCGTCGCGCAGCGTGGTGTCGTAGACGTGGAAGGCGCCGTGCAGGTCCATCGGTCAGCTCTCTGGTCGGGGTCGTGCGTCGGGGTCGTGCAGCTGGTCGTGCGGCTGGGCGTGCGGGTCCGGGCAACAAAAAACCTCCCGGGGTGACGGGAGGTGGCGCACCGGGCGGGGGCTCGGTGCGCTAGGGAATGACGATCACGCGGTGGGGCACCCCTCCATGGTGCCACGCCGGTCCCGCACGCGGCAGGTGTTCCAGATGGCGGATCCGCCCCCTCCTCCCGCGAGGCCCGGCCGGGCAGGTTGAGCACCCGCTCAACTCGCGGCGTACCGTGGAGCCGTGACCGACACCCGCCAGCGCCTGCTCGAGGCGACCGCCGAGGCCCTGCGCGAGGACGGCATCGCCGGGCTGTCGGCGCGCAGCGTGGCCGCCCGCGCCGGGTGCAACCAGGCGCTGGTCTTCTACCACTTCGGCACGATGCCCGAGCTGATCCAGGCCGCCACCCGGGCGGCGGTCGACGAGAACGTCGGCTTCTACCGCGAGCAGTTCGACCGCATCGGCTCGTTGACCGAGCTGCTCGAGGCGGGCCGCGCGCTGCACGACCGCGAGCGCGAGACCGGCAACATCGCGGTGATGGCCCAGCTGATGGCCGGCGCCCAGCAGGACCTGCTGCTCGCGGAGGCGGCGCGCTACGCCATGGCGCGCTGGTGCGAGCAGCTCGAGGCCGTCGTGGGGCGGTTGATGGCCGACAGCCCGCTGGCCGAGGTCGTCGACGCGGCCGGCCTGGCCCAGATGATCAGCGCCGTCTTCGTCGGCCTCGAGCTCTACGACGGGGTCGACCCGGTCGGCTCGCGCGCGGCGCTCGACGCGGTGGAGCGGCTCGTCGTCCTGGTCGACGTGGTCGAGGACCTCGGCCCGGTCGCGAGCCGGGCGCTGCGCTCGCGGCTGCGCAAGGCCTCCACCGCGCGATAGACAGGTGCCCGGGGCTCAGCCGCCGGAGAAGGGCTGGCCGCCGGCCGGCGCCCACGAGGTGCCGCGGGCCTCGACGTAGGCCCCGGTGACCACGGCCAGCCCCAGCACGAGCGCCAGGGCGAGCAGCCAGGCCCCCACGGGCCGGCTGAGCGGGTCGACCACGCGGCCCAGCGGACCCCGCAACCGGCTGCCACCCGGACCCCACCACAGCGCGAGCGCGAGGGCGAGGCCGGTGACGAACAGGCTGACGGGGACGGTCGCGGCCACGGCGTAGCACACCAGCGCGGCGGCCACCGCGAGCCCGCCGGCCCAGGTCAGGAGCATCGCGGCCCCGGGCACCGACTGCAGGAGGTGCCAGGGGGTGTGGACCAGCAGCTGGGGGGCGTCGTACCAACGACGTCCGCGCAGCTCGCGCCGCGCTCCGACCGCACTGGCGGCCAGCGACCCGCTGCGCAGCAGCCACACCGCGAGCACGATCACGACCAGGCTGACCAGCGGTGCGAGGGCGACGGCGGCGCCCGTGAGGGTCGCCCCCGCGCCCACCAGGCCCAGGCGGCGCAGCCGCTCACCGAGCGGCACCCGGGGCGGGCCGGGCTCGGGCCAGGGCGCGTACGCCGGCGCGAGGGCCGGGTCGTAGGCGTGGTCGTCGTAGACGTGGCCGTGGACCGGGGCGGGGACCGGGGCCGGGACCGGGACCGGGGCCGGGGCCGGCCGCTCGACCAGCGTGGGCGGCGCGGGGGCGTAGGGCGGGCGGGGCGCCTGGTCGGGCATGACCAGCGTGCGGTGGTCGGCGTCCTGGTCGAAGACCGGGGTGTCGTCGGGGACCGGCCGGTCGCCGTGGGCCTGGGCGGCCAGCGCCAGCGGCGCGTCGAAGGGGTCGCCCGGCTCGGCTGAGGGCGACACCGGGCCGAGCGTCGGGGGCGCCACGACCAGCGGGGCGTGCCGCGTCGTCTGCGGGCGCGTCCACGCGAGGAGCTGCGCGAGGGTCGGACGGCGCGACGGCTCGGGGTCGAGGGTGGCAGCCACGACGTCGCGCAGGGGCCCGTCGAGGCCGGTGAGGTCGTGCTCGCCGCGGCGGACGCGGTCCATGATCGCCATCGCGGGCCCGCGCCCGAAGGGGGCGGCGCCGGTGGCGGCGTAGGCCACGGTCGCGCCCCACGAGTGCAGGTCGGAGGCGGCGCTGGCGTCGTCGCCGTAGAGGATCTCGGGGGCCAGGTAGCCCGGGGTGCCGAGGAGCCAGCCGGTGTGGGTGAGCCGCGGGTCGTCGGCGACGCGGGCCAGGCCGAAGTCGATGAGGATCGGGGTGCGGCCCTCCATCAGCACGTTGGACGGCTTGACGTCGCGGTGCAGCACCCCGGCGGCGTGCACCGCGGCGAGCCCCTCGGCCAGGCACCCGGCGAACCAGGTCAGGTCGGCGCCGGTGATCGGGCCCTCCTGCTGCACGTGGTCGTGCAGCGAGAGGCCCGGCACGTAGCGGGTGGCGACGTAGGGCACCTCGGCCCACGGGTCGGCGTCGACGATCTCGGCGACCCAGCGGCTGCGGATGCGGCCCAGCGAGCTCACCTCGCGGGCCCGTCGCTGGCGGGCCTCCTCGTCGCCGACGATGTGGGGGCGCATCACCTTCAGCGCGACCCGAGCGTCGCTGTCCTCACGCCGGGCGAGGTGGACGACACCCATGCCGCCCTCGCCGATCTTGGCGAGCAGCGTGTAGGGCCCGACGCGCCGCAGGGCCGTCGGCCCGTCCTCGCGGGGCTGGGTCGTCACGCAGCGAGGTTACCCGCGCCGGGGTTCGTCGTACGCCGTCCCACGCGGCACCGCGGTGCCGACGCCCGGTACCTGCGACCGATGGGCCGGGGGCCGACCGCGCCTAGCGTCGGTCGCGTGCACCGACTCGTCGCTCTCGTCCTCGTCGCCCTCTACTCGTTGCTCGTGGCGCACCTCACCCTCACCGACCCGTCGCGTGGCGCCTGGGCCTTCGACCTGGCCGACCGCGTCGCGACCCGGGTCTCGGGCGGCGCGCTGACCTGGGACGAGACGGAGGTGCTGGCCAACGTCGCGCTCTTCGTGCCGCTCGGCTTCCTGCTGGCGGTCGGGATCGGCCGGGTCTGGCCGGCGGTGTCGCTGTGCCTGCTCGCCTCGGCCGCGATCGAGTACGCCCAGCTGCGGCTCCTGCCGAGCCGCGTTCCGACGCTCGACGACGTCGTCCACAACGCGACCGGCGGTCTCGTCGGCGCGCTGCTGGCCGGTCTCGTGCACGGCGTGGTCTCGGTGGCCGGCCGGAGCCGGCCGGCCACCGGGTGACGTCACTGCCGAGGAGAGCCGACCTGGGTCAGCCGGCGGCCTCGACGGCGGGGACCAGGGCGTCGAGGAAGTAGTCCATGCCCCAGGTCAACGACAGGGCCGTGGGCGGCGAGACCGAGGAGACATAGGACTCGCCCACGACGTTGGCGACGGTGCCGGCCTGGAACTGCGACATGGTCTGGTAGGTCGCGTCGTCCTCGATCTCGGCGACGCGCTCCTCGGTGGGCACGTAGGACAGCAGCACGTCGGAGGTCAGCTTGTCGACCTCCTCGCTGCTGATCGTGTAGTAGAACGTGGACTCCTCGGTGTCGAGCTCGTCGACGCTGGGGGCCAGCTCGAAGCCGAGGTCCTCGAGGAACTGCACGCGTGGGTCGGCGTCGCGGTAGACGTAGAAGGCGCTGGGGTCGATGGCGACGGCGGCGATGGTCCGGCCCTCGAACTCGGGGTGCTCCTCGGCGGCCGCGGCGACCTCGTCGTCGATGTCGGCGAGCAGGTCGGTGGCCTCGTCGGTCTTGCCGAGGGCCTCGCCGACCGTGGCGATGACGTCGCGCCACGGCGTCGACCACGGCTGGTCGGGGTAGGCGACGGTGTCGGCGATCTGGGAGAGCTTGGCGTAGTCGGCCTCGGTGATGCCGGAGTAGTTGGCCAGGATCAGGTCGGGCTGGGCCTTGAGGATCTCCTCGAACGGCGGCGCCTCGCTCTCGGTGAGCAGGGTCGGGGTGTCGGCGCCGGCGGCGTCGAGCGCCTCCTCCTGCCACGGCATCAGACCCTCGTCGGTGGCGCCGTAGGAGTTCTTGGGCATGGCGACCGGGATGGTCCCGAGCGCGATGGCGGCATCACCGCTCCCCCAGCCCCAGGTGACGACGCGCTGCGGGGCCTCGTCGATCTCGGTGCTGCCGAACGCGTGCTCGATGGTGACGGGCTCGAAGGCCTCGGCGCCGGGGGCGGCACCGTCGCCCGAGCCACCCGAGGCGCCCGGGGCGTCGGAGTCCTCGGAGCCGCAGGCGGCCAGGGGCAGGACGAGCAGGAGGGCGGCCGCGCTGGCGGCTCGGGACAGGGGGCGACGTGACGACACGAGCACTCCTCGGGAGTAGGACCGGATCGACCGGCGAGGTAAGGACAGGCTTACCTTACTTTATCTGCGAGCTCCCGCGCGTGGCGGCCCAGCGGCACGACGAGCGGAGAGCCGGTGACGGGGTCGGGGACGACGCGCGCGGCGAGCCCGAAGGCCTCCTGCACGCAGTCCTCGTCGAGGACCTCGGCCGGCGGGCCCTCGCGCAGGATCCGCCCCTCGCCCATGACGACGAGGTGGTCGGCGTACCGCGCGGCGAGCGCGAGCTCGTGCAGCACCATCACCACGGTCGTGCCGCGGTCGCGGTTGAGGTCGACCAGCAGGTCGAGGACGTCGACCTGGTGGGCGATGTCGAGGTAGGTCGTCGGCTCGTCGAGCAGCATGATGCGGGGGTCCTGGGCCAGCATCATCGCGACCCAGACCCGCTGCCGCTGCCCCCCGGACAGCTCCTCGACCCGACGTCCGGCCAGGTCCTGGGTGTCGGTCAGGGCCAGGGCCTGCGCGACCGCTGCGTCGTCGGAGGAGCCGGCCCGACGAAAGGCACCCTGGTGAGGGTGTCGACCCCGCGAGACGAGGTCGGCGACGGTGATGCCGTCGGGGGCCAGGGGTTGCTGCGGCAGCAGCCCGACCACCGCCGCGACCTCGCGCGGCCGCATCGCGTGCACGTCGCGGCCGTCGAGCTCGACACGGCCCGCGGTCGGGCGCAGGATCCGGCCGAGCCCGCGCAGGAGCGTCGACTTGCCGCAGCCGTTGGCGCCGACGATGACGGTCACGGCCCCCGACGGCAGGTCGAGGTCGACGCCGTGGACGACGGCACGACCGTCGTAGGCGAGGTGGACGCCGCGGGCCACGAGCCGGGGCGCGGTCTGCTCGGGTGGCGCGACGGGGGCGGGGTGGCTCATCGGGCGTCTCCTCAGGGGGGTCACGGGGTGCGGGCCCGACCAGCGGCCATCAGCCAGATCAGGTAGGGGCCGCCGATGGCGCCGGTGACGACGCCGACGGGCACGGACAGGTCGGCGGGCAGGAGGTGCTGGGCGACGACGTCGGCGCCGAGCACCAGCACGACCCCCACGAGCGCGGCCTGCAGCAGCGCGAGGCTCCCGTCGCCGAGCAGCCGACGGGCCACGGGGGCGGCGGTGAACGCGACGAACGCGACCGGCCCGGCGGCGGCCGTCGCCACGCAGGCCAGGGCGACACCGACCCCGAGGACCAGGGCCCGGGTCACCTCGGGCCGCAGCCCGAGACTGCCGGCCTGCTGGTCGCCCAGCAGGAGCACGTCGAGGTCGCGGGCGACGAGCACGACCAGCGGGAGCAGCACGGCCAGCGCCACGGCGAGCAGGCGCACCAGCTCCCAGTCGGCCTGGCCGAGGCTGCCGGTCAGCCACAGCAGTGCCGCCTGCGCCTCCTGCACCTCGCTGCGGGTCAGGACGTAGCCGACCACGCTGCTGCACACGTAGGCCACGCCAATGCCCGAGAGCACGAACCGGTAGCCGGTGAGCCCGCCGCGCCAGGCGACGGCGTAGAGCAGCAGGCCGACGCCGGCGCCGCCCGCGAGCGCGGCCAGCGAGACGGTGAGGCCGGTCGCCCCGCCGAGGAGCAGCGCGGCGACCGCGCCGGCGCTGGCGCCCTGGCTGACGCCGATGACGTCGGGGCTGGCGAGCGGGTTGCGCAGCACCGACTGGAACAGCGCGCCCGAGACCCCGAGACCGACGCCGACCAGGAGACCGAGCACCAGGCGGGGGCCACGGAACTCCACGACCACCAGCCGCGAGACGTCGTCGCCGCGGCCGGTCAGGGTGGCCACGACCTCGCCGAGCGTGAGGGGGAAGTCGCCGAGCATCAGGGCGGCGACCACGAGGGTCAGGGCGGCGAGGATCAGGCCCGTGG
>CALRVO020000172.1:0-7719 GCA_943371595.1 Sphingomonas paucimobilis | reverse complement strand
GCACCTCGACCTGGGCGAGCTCGACGACGACCTGGCCTCCCAGCTCGGCCGGATCACCAACCGGCTGGTGCGGATCGTGGAGCACCTCCCCCACATCGGCCGCGTCCACGTCAACCGGTGGGGCGACGGCGGGTCGCACTTCCACCAGTGGTTCTTCGCCCGTACGGCGCGACTCACCCACGTGCTGGGCTCGACCGCCGCCGACTGGGACGACATCATCCCGCCCGGCCCCGAGGACGTCTGGCGCGCCGACCTGCACCACGTCGCGAGCAAGCTCGCCAACTGGGGCGGCGACGCCCGCGCCTGAGCCGGCCGGGACAAACTTCGACACGGTGTCGCGATAAATTCTCGACTTTCTCGACAACCTGTCCAATCCGGGGGTGGGTATGCCCCGAACCCCCTGCACGGCGTGGGCGCATCGGGCGTCCACCGTGACAGGACGGGAACCCCCATGAAGAACCGCACCATCACTCGCCTCGCCGCCGGCCTCTCCGGCGTCCTCATCGCAGCCGGCCTCGGCGTCGCCGCCCCGGCCCCCTCGGCCCAGGCCGCCCAGGGCAGCAAGCCCCTGGTGAAGGTCCTCGGCGCGGACGGCACCGCGTTCGACGGCAACAAGCACGACTTCGACGTCGTCGAGGCCGCCGTGCTCGCCGTACTGGCCGAGAAGCCCAACAGCCCGCTGAGCCTGATCACCAAGGGCAACCAGCGGCTCACCGTGTTCCTGCCGACCGACGGCGCCTTCCGCCGCCTGGTCACCGACCTGACGGGCAAGACCCCGAAGCGCGAGAAGGCGGTCTTCAAGCGGGTCGCGGCGCTGACCGGTGACATCGACACCCTCGAGACCGTGCTGCTCTACCACGTGGTCGCGGGCAAGACGCTGACCTCGCCCAAGGTCATCGCCGCGGCCAAGGCCCGGGCCTCGGTCGAGACCGCGGCCGGCGCGAGCTTCGGGGTCCGCCCCGACCGCGACACCGTGCGCCTGGCCGACCTCGACAAGAACGACGTCGACCCGCGGGCCATCCTGCCGCTGCTCGACATCAACCGCGGCAACAAGCAGGTCGCCCACGGCATCAACCGGGTGCTCCGCCCGCTCGACCTCTGATCGACCCGCACCCGACGACACCGCCCCGGCGCCCCTGTTGGCGCCGGGGCGGTGTCGCGCCCGCCACCTGCGGGTGGTCCCCGGGAGGGCGCCTGCACGCCAGGGTGGTCCAGTGACTGCCGAGGCCCGCCCCGAGCCGTCGGCGACGACGCACGACAGCGCCGACGACGGCTACGAGCCCGACCCGCGGCGGTGGCGGATCCTCGGCGTCTCGCTGGTCGTCGGCTTCATGTCGCTGCTCGACGTCACCATCGTCAACGTCGCGATCCCCTCGATGCAGCGCGGCCTCGACACCTCCGCCTCGACGATCCAGTGGGTCGTGTCGGGCTACGCGCTGGCCTTCGGCCTGACCCTGGTGGCGGGTGGTCGGCTCGGTGACGCCTACGGCCGGCGCCGACTGATGGTGATCGGGTTGGTGCTCTTCGTCGCCTCCAGCGCGATGGTCGGTCTCGCACCGACGGCCGAGCTGGTCGTCGTGGCGCGGCTGGCCCAGGGCGCGTCGGCCGGGCTGCTGACCCCGCAGAACTCCGGGCTCATCCAGGTGCTCTTCCGCGGCGCGGAACGTGGTCGTGCGTTCGGGCTGTTCGGGCTGGTCGTCTCGGTGGCCTCGGCCGCCGGACCCATCCTGGGCGGGGCGATCATCGCGGTCGCCGGCGAGGACGACGGCTGGCGCTGGCTCTTCCTGGTCAACGTGCCGATCGGGCTGGTCGCCCTGGTCGGCATCCTGCGGCTCGTGCCCGGGCGCGACGCCGGCTCGTCGGGCCGTGACCACATCGACGTGCCCGGGGCCCTGCTGCTCGGCGCCACCGTGCTGTGCCTGCTCTACCCCATCGTCAGCCTCGAGGGCGGACAACGGCTGCCGCTGGCGCTGCTGGTCGGGGTGCCCCTCTTCGGTGTCGGGTTCGTCCGGTGGGAGCATCGGCTCCGCCGCTTGGGTCGCGAGCCGCTGCTCGACGTCGCCCTGCTGCGCCGCACCCCCGGGTACGCCGGGGGGCTGGCGGTCGGCACGCTCTACTTCACCGGGTTCACCGGGGTGCTGCTGGTGCTCTCGGTGTGGCTCCAGGACGACCGGGGCTTCACCCCGCTGCAGGCCGGCCTGCTGATCACCCCGTTCGCGGTGGGCTCGGCGATCTCCTCGCCCCTGGCCGGGCGGGTCGTGACCACGGTCGGGCGGCCGTTGACCATCGGCGCCCTGGTCACCATGGGCACCGGGGTCCTGCTGGTGGCGCTGCTGGTGCCCGGCCGGGCCGACGACGGCCTGTGGTGGGCGCTGCTGCCCGCCCTGCTGCTCGCCGGGCTCGGCGGCGGGGCGGTCGTCGCGCCCAACCTGACCCTGACGCTGGCCGACGTACCCCCGCGGATGGGTGGGGCCGCGGGTGGCGCGGTGCAGACCGGTCAGCGCCTGGGCTCGGCGCTCGGTGCGGCGCTGCTGGTGACGGTTTTCCAGCTGGCCGGGCTGCGGGCCTCGCTGCTGACGGCGATCGGGGTGCTCTCGCTGGCGCTGGTCGCCGCGGTGGTCACGCGCGCCACGGCGGCGGCTGACCCTGCAGCCACCACTGGAGCCGACGGGTGATCCACGGCAGGAACACGTAGGTCATCAGCGGCGTCATCACCAGCACGGTCGCCAGCACCCGCAGCGGCAGCACGACGTCGGCCAGGAGGTCGCGCGACAGGTAGTTGGCCGCCACGCTGAGCGGGAAGAACACGATGAAGATCGTGGTGGCCTGCTTCCACCGGGGCGGCGGGGCGGGCGCCGTCGCCGCGGCGCCGGACTCGAGCACCGTCGACTGCGGGACGTCGAACCAGCCCTCGATGCCCGTGCGCTTCTCGACCCGGGCCTCGACCACGCCCAGCCCGGACGCCGCCGACCGCCACCACTGGCGCTGTGGCGAGTGCTCCCACTGGTCGAGGGACTGCTGGTCGGCGAAGCGGTAGAGCATGTGCCACTCCTCCGAGTCGGCCTCGGTGCGCACCCACCCCGCCCCCAGGAAGCCGGGGAACTTCTCGGCCAGCCCGATGCCGGCGTTGAGCCAGGTGCGCATCTCGGCCTCGTGGCCGTTCGCGAGGTGGCGCGTGATGGCGACGGTGACGGGAGCGGTCATGCCCCCATCGTCCCGTGTCGCAGGCGCAGGTCGTCCGCCTGAGGGTGAGTCGTCGCTCACGCTGGGGCGGACGACCGCTCCGGTGAGGGCTACAGGATCGCGCCGGGCGAGTACGCCGCTGCCTCGGGCAGCCGCGCGGCCACCTCGGCCACCCGGCGACACACCGCCTGGGTCTGGCTCACGGCCGCACCGGTGAAGGTGATGGGGTCAGCGACGAGGCTCGCGAGCTGGTCGCCGGTCAGGCCGAGGCGCTCGTCGGCGGCGAGCTTGGCGAAGACGTCGTTGTCGGCCTGGCCCTGGCGCATCGCCAGCGCCGTGCCGACGGCGGCCTCCTTGATCGCCTCGTGGGCCGTCTCGCGCCCGACGCCGTTGCGCACCGCCGCCATCAGCACCTTGGTGGTGGCCAGGAACGGCAGGTAGCGGTCGAGCTCGCGCTGGATGACAGCAGGGAACGCGCCGAACTCGTCGAGCACGGTGAGGAAGGTCTGGAACAGGCCGTCGGCGGCGAAGAACGCGTCGGGCAGGGCCACCCGGCGTACGACGGAGCACGAGACGTCGCCCTCGTTCCACTGGTCGCCGGCCAGCTCGCCGACCATGGAGAGGTAGCCGCGGGTGACGACGGCGAGGCCGTTGACCCGCTCGCAGGAGCGGGTGTTCATCTTGTGGGGCATGGCCGAGGAGCCGACCTGGCCCTCCTTGAAGCCCTCGGTGACGATCTCGTTGCCGGCCATCAGCCGGATCGTGGTGGCGAGGTTGGACGGCCCGGCGACCAGCTGGACGACGGCGCTGAGCACGTCGAAGTCGAGCGATCGCGGATAGACCTGCCCGACGCTGGTCAGCACCCGGTCGAAGCCGAGGTGGGCCGCGACGCGGCGCTCGAGGTCGTCGAGCCGGCTCTCGTCTCCGTCGAGGAGGTCGAGCATGTCCTGGGAGGTGCCCATCGGGCCCTTGATGCCGCGCAGCGGGTAGCGGGCGAGCAGCTCCTCGACCCGCTCCAGGCCGATCAGCATCTCGTCGGCGACCGTCGCGAAGCGCTTGCCGAGCGTGGTGGCCTGCGCAGCGACGTTGTGGGAGCGGCCGGCCATCACGGTGGTCTCGTGCTCCGCGGCGAGCCGGGCCAGCCGGGCCAGCGTGGCCACGGCCCGGTCGCGCAGGAGGGCGAGCGACTGCTTGACCTGCAGCTGCTCGACGTTCTCGGTGAGGTCGCGCGACGTCATCCCCTTGTGGATGTGCTCGTGCCCGGCGAGGGCCGAGAACTCCTCGATGCGGGCCTTGACGTCGTGGCGGGTGACCCGCTCGCGGGCGGCGATCGAGGCGAGGTCGACGCCCTGCGTGCCGAGGTCGACCACGCGTTCGTAGGCCTCGACGACGCCGTCGGGCACCTGGACCCCGAGGTCGCGCTGCGCCTTGAGCACGGCGATCCACAGCTGCCGCTCGAGCACGATCTTGTGCTCGGGCGACCAGATCTCGGCGAGGTCGGCTCCGGCGTAGCGGGTGGCCAGGACGTTGGGGACGCTCACGGCCCTCATCCTCCCGCGGGGGTAGTCCCTGACGTAAATCAAGGATCCCGGGCCGAGATCGTTGATTTCCGTCAGGGACTACCCCGGCGTCGTGGGCACCCAGTCGTCCCAGGGCGCCCACCAGCGGTCGTCGCGCTCGAGGCGGTCGTGCACCTCGGCCGCGGCGGCCAGCACGTGGGAGAGGTCGTCGTGGGTGAACCGTTCCTCGCCCAGGCGGGCGTGCAGCTTCTCGACGTCCTTCCAGGCGCGGGTGCCGTCGGGCTCGACGACCAGGTCGAGCTCGAGGTCGTCGGTGTCGATGCCGTGCGCGGTGCGCACGACCGGACGCTCGAAGTTGACGTACCAGCAGTCGAGCTCGCCGTCCTCGAAGAACTTCCACACCGAGTACCAGTCACCGGTACGCCGCAGCTGCAGCACCGTCGCCCCGGTCCACGCGGCCCGGGTCGACCACGGGTGCGCAGGCTCGGCGTCGTCGAAGGTGAACGTCGCGCCGTCCTCGAGCTGGAGGGCCAGCACGCCGCCGTCGCCTGGTCCGTCACCGGGTCCGTCGCCGGGTCCGTCGTCGGTCAGCACCGTGAGCGGGAGGCTCAGCCAGGCGCGGCCGTTCCAGACCTCACGCTTGACGACGGTGGTGCCGGGCTCGAAGGGGTCCATGCGCCCGTCGTACCCAGCGGCCGCGATCTCAGCCACTCAGTCCCGGATCAGACCCCCGCGGCGATGTCGGTGCGGTGCTGCGCGCCGGCGAACGAGATCGCCGCGACCCCGTCGTACGCCGCGGCGCGGGCCTGCGCGACGGAGCCGCCGGTGCCCACGACCGACAGCACCCGGCCGCCGGCCGTGACCAGCTCGCCCGACGCCGACAGCGCGGTGCCGGCCTGGATCACGTGGACGCCGGGCAGCGACTCGGCATCGGCGATCCCGGTGATCACGTCACCCGACGACGACGTCGCGGGGTAGCCGGCCGACGCCATCACGACCCCGACCGCGGCGCCCGGCTTCCAGGCCGGCGGCGGCACGTCGGCGAGGGTGCCGGTGGCGGCTCCGAGCAGCAGCGGCAGCAGGGGCGCGTCGAGCAGCGCCAGCAGCGGCTGGGTCTCGGGGTCGCCGAAGCGGGCGTTGAACTCCACCACCCGCACGCCGCGCGAGGTGAGCGCGAGGCCGGCGTAGAGCAGCCCGGCGAAGGGGGTGCCCCGGCGCGCCATCTCGTCGACGGTCGGCTGCAGCACGTCACGCAGCACCTCGACGACGAGGTCGGCCGGCGCCCACGGCAGGGGCGTGTAGGCCCCCATCCCGCCCGTGTTGGGGCCGGCGTCACCGTCGCCGATGCGCTTGAAGTCCTGGGCGGGCTGCATGGGATAGACGGTGCGGCCGTCGGTGATCGCGAACAGCGAGACCTCGGGCCCGTCGAGGAACTCCTCGATGACGACCCGTTCGCAGCCGGCCGCGTGGGCCAGCGCCTCGTCGCGCGACTCGGTGACGATCACGCCCTTGCCGGCGGCCAGGCCGTCGTCCTTGACGACGTACGGCGACCCGAGCTCGTCGAGCGCGGCCGCGGCCTCCGCGGGCGTGGTGCACACGCGCGCCGCCGCCGTGGGCACGCCGGCGGCGGCCATCACCTCCTTGGCGAAGGCCTTCGACCCCTCGAGCCGGGCCGCGGCACCGCTGGGGCCGAACACGGGGATGCCCCGGGTGGTGACGGCGTCGGCGACCCCCGCCACGAGCGGTGCCTCGGGACCCACGACGACCAGGTCGACACCGAGCACGTCGGCCAGCGCGGCGACCGCCTCCCCGTCGAGCGGGTCGACGTCGTGGAGCGTGGCCACGGCGGCGATGCCCGGGTTGCCCGGCGCGCAGTGCACCTCGGTGACGGCGGGGTCGAGCGAGAGCGCCCGAGCCAGCGCGTGCTCGCGGCCGCCGGGTCCGATGACGAGGATCTTCACGGCACCCGACCCTAGGGCACCGGCGGATCGTCGGTGCTGGGGCACAATGTGCGGCGATCGGCCCCGCTCGGAGGGTGGATCACCGACATCCGGGGTAAGGACGGTCTCGTGGCACTCCCCCAGGTCGGCCAGGTCTTCGGCCGCTACCGCATCGACGACGTCATCGGCCGTGGCGGCATGGGCGTCGTCCTCGGCGCGACCGACACGAGCCTGGGTCGCCGCGTGGCCCTCAAGGTCGTCGCCGCCGACCTGGGCGGCGCCGCGGAATTCCGGATGCGCTTCGAGCGTGAGGCGGCGACCCTCGCCCGGCTCGCCTCGCCCCACGTGATCGCGATCTACGACTACGGCACCCAGGACGACTGCCCCTACATCGCCACCCAGTACGTCGCCGGCGGCGACCTCGGGGGGTTGCTGCACGACCGGGGACCGCTGGCGCCCGCCGACGCGCTGCGCGTGTGCGCGCAGGTCGCCGACGCCCTCGACGACGCCCACCGGGCCGGCATCGTGCACCGCGACGTCAAGCCGACCAACGTGCTGGTCCGCGACCGCGACGCCGACGAGCCCCACGTCTACCTCTGCGACTTCGGCATCGCCCGCACCGGCACCGACGGGCTCACCGCGGTGGGCGCCGTCGCCGGCACGTGGAGCTACCTCGCGCCCGAGAACGGCCGCGGGGTGCCGGCGACCGTCGCCTCCGACCTCTACGCCGTCGGCTGCCTGCTGTGGGCGACCCTGACCGGCCACCCGCCCTACCGCGGCACCGACGTCGAGATCGCGATGGCCCACCAGCGCGACCCGGTCCCGCGGCTGGCCGGCGGCTCCGCGTTCGTCGACGCGCTCAACGACGTCCTGGCGCGCAGCATGGCCAAGGACCCCGCCGACCGCTTCCCCGACGCCGCCGCGATGCGCACGGCCCTGCTCGCCGCCGCCGACCTGCCCGGGGCCGGCGACCCGCTGCCCCCGGTCGTGCAGCAGGACCCCACGGTGCCCCCACACACCGGCGTACGGGCTCCCGCCGGCACCCCGACCCCGTCGTCACCCCCGTCGTTCCCCCC
>CALRVO020000171.1:0-7727 GCA_943371595.1 Sphingomonas paucimobilis | reverse complement strand
GGGCGCGCCATCGGCGCGCAGCCGGTGCACGACCACCTCGGTGGTCGGCGCCAGGGCCTGCGGCTCGCCCACCGCTGCGGGCCGCGACTGCCCGAAGGCCACCACGGCGCCGCCGTCGTCGGTGCCGACGACCTCGCCCGAGGCCCGTGGCCCGGTGATGGGGTGCGTCGCCACCAGCTCCGCGCCCGGTGACGGCCCCACGAGGGCGAGCCCGACGGCGCCGTAGCGGGCCGTCTCGGGGAAGGCCGCGTCCGGACGCCCCTGGTCGTCGAGGGCCGCGACCCCGAACGACCGTGGGCTGCCGGTGACGTCGCGCTCGGGGTCGGCGTCGTCGAGCAGGGCCAGTGCCCCACCGCCCGGACGTGTGGCGATGTCGTCGATCCGCCCGGTCGGCGCGGCGAAGCGGGCGTACCCGTCGTGCCCGAAGTCAGTGCGCGGCACGCCCGTCGCCGCGTCGAGCTTGGCGACGCCGTACTGCCTGTCCCGCTCACCGTAGGTGCGCACCTTCGGGAAGGCGCGGACCAGCACCGCAGCGTCGTCGTAGGCCTCGACCCGGCTCCCGGACCCAGCGCTCAGCTCGAGCGTGCCGTCGTACCCGGCCCACTCGTCCCCGGCCACGAGCCCGGGGGCGGCGAGCGAGGTGAGGGAGCCCGGCGCTGTCGAGTGCGCGGCGGACGGACCGGCCGAGACGACGACCGTGACGAGCGCTGTCCAAAGAGCCACCGAGCTGACCATTGCCACATCCAACCCGACGTGACCTGCGATGTCCCCCGATCCGGCGGTCTCGGATCCCCGGTCTGCCCTCTCGTCGGCGTAACCGTCGTCACACCCGACCGTTGTCCGGGCATGGTGCGTGGCGGAGTGACGGTCGGTCTGGTCGTGTCGGTGCTGCTGGCGAGCGCGGCGTCGGTGCCGGCGGTGTCCTCGGCCGAGATCGGTCGCGAGACCGCGACGACGGCACGCGCGACGACGAAGCCCTGCCCGACCGAGCGCAGCCACCCGTGGTGCGACCGGTCGTTGAGCCCCGACCGGCGAGCAGTGCTCTTCCAGCGGGCGATGACGCTGGAGGAGGAGATCATGCTGCTGGGCGGGCAGGGGATGGGCGCGGCGCCGCACACGGGCGGCACCTACGCGATCCCGCGGCTGGGGCTGCGGGAGGTCTACCTGACCGACGGGCCGGTCGGCGTGCGGCAGGGGCGGTCGACGCTGATGCCGATCCCGATGGCGCTGGCCGCGACGTTCGACCCGGGCCAGGCTCGGCGCTACGGCGCGGTGGTCGCCGACGAGGCCAAGCACAAGGGCAACGACGTGCTCTACGCCCCAACGGTCAACCTCATGCGCACCCCGCAGAACGGGCGCACGTTCGAGGGCTACGGCGAGGACACCTTCCTGGTCGCCCGCACCGGCGTCGACTACATCAAGGGCGTCCAGGCGCAGGGGGTCATCGCGACGGTCAAGCACTACGCGGCCAACAACCAGGAGGGCTTCGGCGGGGTGCCGCCGCTCCTGGCGCTCGACGGCAGCCGGATGCTGGTCGACGTCAACATCGGCTACCGCCCCCTCCACGAGACCTACCTCCCGCAGTTCGAGGCGGCGGTCAAGCAGGCCCGCGCCGGCACGATCATGTGCTCCTACAACCGGATCAACGGCTCCTACGGCTGCCAGAACTCCCTGACCCTGCAGAAGATCCTGCGCCAGAAGTGGGGTTTCAAGGGGGCGGTGATCTCCGACTACGGCGCGTCCAAGACGACGGTCAACGACCTCAACCGCGGCCTCGACTTCGTGCCCTTCCAGGGCGTCACCGACCAGTCCTACGCGCCCGCGCTGATCCGGCTCGCGCTCGCGACCGGCGCGGTGAGCCGGGCGACCGTCGACGAGCACGTGCGCAGGATCCTGCGCACCTTCTTCGCCTTCGGCGTCTTCGACCGGGCGGCGTACGCCGACGACGCGAGCCGCATCGACAAGCCGGCCCACCGCCGCGTCGCGCGCGAGGTCGGGTCGCGCGCGATCACGCTGCTCAAGAACGACGGCGTGCTCCCGCTCCGCAACGGTGTCAGGCACATCGCGGTCATCGGGCCCTACGCCGACAGCGTGCCCGTCGGCGGCGGGTCCGGCTCGGTGAGCGCCGAGCGCACCGTCACGGTGCTCGACGCCCTGCGGCGCCGCGCCGGAAGCGGCGTCCGCGTGACCTACGCCGACGGCAGCGACCGGGCCGAGGCAGCACGGCTCGCCCGCGCCGCCGACGTCGCGGTCGTCGTGACCGGCGACGTGCAGACCGAGGGCCAGGACAAGGGCTGCCTGGGTCTCAGCTGCCCCACGACCGACTACCTCAACAGCAACGGCGTGCTCTTCCTGCAGGGCTCGACGTGCCTGCAGCAGACCTGCCCGCTCAACGGCACCGACCAGGAGGGCCTGATCGACACGGTGAGCGCCGCCAACCGTCGTACGGTCGTCGTCCTGCAGACCGGCGGGCCCGTGCTGACACCGTGGCGCGGTCGGGTCGCCGCCCTCGTCGAGACGTGGTACCCCGGCCAGGAGGGCGGCACCGCCGTCGCCCAGATGCTCTACGGCGACCGCGACCCCGGCGGACGGCTGCCGGCCACGTTCCCCGCGAGCGCGAGCCAGGTGCCGACCGCGGGCGACCGTCGCCTCTACCCCGGCGTGGCCGAGGAGGTCTTCTACGACGAGGGCCTCCGCGTCGGCTACAAGTGGTACGACGCCCGCGGCCTCCGCCCGGCCTACCCGTTCGGCTTCGGCCTGTCCTACACGACGTTCCGCTACGGGCCGCTGACGATCCGTCGGGCGCCAGGGCCCAACCGGGTCGCGGTCGCGACGATGACGGTCACCAACACCGGCGAGCGCGACGGGGTCGCGGTGCCGCAGCTCTACGTCTCCAAGCCGCGCACGGCCCGCGTCGACCAGGTCCGCCGCCAGCTCGTCGGCTTCGCCTCGGTCGACGTACGACGGGGGCAGACGGTCCGCGTCTCCTTCTTGCTCAACGAGCGCAGCTTCGCCAGCTGGGTCGGCGACCGGGCGGGGTTCCGGGTGGTGAGGGGTTGCTACCGCTTCGCGGCCGGGTCGTCGTCGCGGTCGTTGCCGTCAGCGGCGACGGTCGGCCGGGGCCGGGCCTGCGGCGCGGGCTCGCTCCGTCTCACGGGCCGCACGGGCGACGTACGACTTCCGCTGCCGGCCGTGCCGATCACCACTAGCCTGCCGAGGTGATCGCCCGACGCCTCCTCAACCGCGCCGTCCACACCGCCTGGGAGTGGACGCAGCGCGTCGGCGACATCACCCCCGGCACGCGGGCCGGTGACCGGTTCGGATCGCTCGGGGAGGGCGTCGCGATCGGCTTCCCGACCGCGACGCTGATGAACGCCGGCTCGATCCACGTCGGCCGCGACACCCTCGTCGGGCGCCACGTGACTCTGTCGGTCGGCTACGGCCCGGACGACCCCGGCGCCCCCGCGCGCGGGCTGGTGATCGGCGAGCGGTGCGTGATCGGCGCGCGGTGCAGCCTCACCGCCCACGAGTCGATCGAGCTCGGCGACGACGTCTGGCTGGGCCAGGACGTGTTCGTCTGCGACGCCAGCCACGGTTACCAGCAGCCCGACGTGCCGATCGGACGCCAGTTCGGCCCGCACGCCCCCGTGCGCATCGGCGCCGGCTCCTGGGTCGGCCACGGCGCGATCATCCTGCCCGGTACGACGATCGGCCGGAACGTCGTCGTCGCCGCCGGCTCCGTCGTACGCGGCACCGTCGCAGATCACGCCGTCGTCGGCGGCTCGCCCGCCCGGGTGCTGCGCGGCTACGAGCCCGGGCTCGGCTGGGTCTCGCCGTCCGGCGACCTGCGGCCGGTCTTCGACGCGTCGCTCACCTGAGTCCGCCTCACGGTGGTCGAGGTGCGAGCGCAGCGAGCCTCGAAACCACCGCAGCGGCAACGCGACTCGATCGCTTGCTGCGGGGTCTCGAGGCTCGTCGCCGGGGCTCCTCGCACCTCGACCGCCGTTGGGTCCGTCCCGGCACCACAAGACGGATCCCTAGGCTGGGCGCGTGACTGACGTGGACCCGAGGACGCCCGTGCTGGTGGGCGTCGGGCAGAGCTCCGAACGCATCGACGACCCGGGCTACGAGGGGTTGTCGCCCGTCGAGCTGGCGGCGCGGGCGGCGCGCGCGGCGCTGGCCGACACCGGCGCCGACGCCGGCGCGCTGGCGCAGGCGATCGACGTGGTGGCGGCGACGCGGCAGTTCGAGGTGTCGACGCCGCTGACGGCGGTGCCGTTCGGGCGCTCGACCAACGTGCCGCGCTCGATCGCGCAGCGGGTCGGGGCCGACCCGAGGCGCGCGATCTTCGAGATCGGCGGCGGGCAGTCGCCGCAGAAGCTCGTGACCGAGATGTCGCGCGAGATCGCGGCCGGGCGGGCCGAGGTCGTGCTCATCGCCGGTGGCGAGGCGATGTCGACCCACCGCCACCTGGCCGGGCCCGACCAGCCCGACTGGTCCGAGGACCCGGGCGGCCAGCTCGAGGACCGCGGCTACGGGCTGCGCGGCATGGTCAGCCGGCGCGCGCTGGCCCACGGCCTGCACGAGATCGCCGGCATCTACGCGCTGGGCGACAACGCGCGCCGGGCGAAGCGGGGCGAGTCGCGCGACGGGTACGCCGCGTCGATGGGAGAGCTGTTCGCGCCATTCACCCGGGTCGCGGCGACCAACCCGCACGCGGCCGCGCCGGTCGAGATCACCGGGGCCGACCTGATGGAGGTCGACGAGCGCAACCGGGTCATCACGGCGCCGTACACCCGGCTCGTGGTCTCGCGCGACCTGGTCAACCAGGGCGCAGCCGTGGTGCTGACGTCGGTCGGGAGGGCCCGCGAGCTCGGCATCGACGAGTCGCGGTGGGTCTTCGTGCAGGGCCACTGCGACCTGCGGGAGCAGGACTTCTTCGACCGTCCCGACCTGGCGTCGGCACCGACCCAGCCGGTCGCGGTGCACTCGGCCCTCGCGATGGCCGGGATGGCCCTCGACGACGTCGACTTCTTCGACCTCTACTCGTGCTTCCCCTTCGCCGTCTCCCAGCTGCTCGACGGGCTGGGTCTCGACCCCGACGACCCGCGCGGCTTCACGCTCACCGGTGGGCTGCCGTTCTTCGGCGGCGCGGGCAACAACTACTCGCTGCACGCCATCGCCGAGGTCGTCGAGCGCACCCGCGCCGAACCGGGCACGGTCGGGGTGGTCAGTGCCAACGGCGGCACCCTGTCGAAGGTCTCGGTCGGCGTCTACTGCACCGACCCGGCCCCGTGGCGCGAGGGTGACGATGCCTCCCTGCAGGCTGCGGTCGACCAGCGCCGCGCGGTCCCGCTCGACGACCACCCGGCCGACGGCTGGGGCACGATCGAGTCCTGGACCGTGCGCCACGGCCGCTCGGCCCGTACAGCGGTCGTGGTCGCCCGCACGGCCGAGGGCCGTCGCTTCGTGGCGGCCAACGTGCCCGGTGACGACGAGCTCGCCGACTGGCTCGAGGGCGACCGGGAGCCGGTCGGGCAACGGGTCTACGTGCGCGCGACCGGCCCGGCCAACCGGGTCACCCTCAGCCGCGAGCGGATGGACGAGCTCGTGCCGCGGTCACCGGTCGGCTGGCGCGAGGCCTACGACCACGTCGCCGTACGCCGCGGGTCGGGTGGCGAGGGCGGGCCGGTCGTCGAGGTCGACGTGCCCGGCAGCCCGAGCGCCGACGCCCACCACGAGCTCGCCGCGGTGCTCGACGCGTTCGAGGCCGACGCGGCCGCGCAGGTGCTCGTGCTCCAGCTCCCCGACGGGCTCACGGGCCAGCCCGAGCACCTGCCCCGCACCGGCTGGGCGGGCCTCACCGGACGCCGCCTGACCAAGCCGGTCGTGGCCGCCGTCGCCGGCGACGCGCTCGGCGGCGGGTTCGAGGCGCTGCTCGCCTGCCCCTTCGTGGTGCTCGAGGAGCAGGCCGCGCTGGCGCTCGACCAGGTCGCCGGCGGCCGCCTCGCCGAGAACGGTGGCCTGGTGCGGCTGCCGCGCCTCGTGCCGCCGCGGGTCGCCACCGAGCTGGCCGTCACCGGACGCCGGGTCGCGGCCGACGAGGCCCTCGCCCTCGGGCTGGTCAACCGCGTGGTCCCCACCGGGGCCGCGGCCGACGCCGCGCGCGCCTGGGCCGCCGACCTCGCGGCGCTGCCGCCCCACGCCGTACGCAGCACGCTGGCCGTGCTCGACGAGGCCGCCTCCGAGCCCGACCTGCTCGCCGCCGTGCGGCGGGCGCGCCAGGAGTACGACGACGCGCTGATCGGCGAGTGAGGGCCACCCGAGCGACAATCACCTGCACGGGCTAGTGCGCGCCGGCGCGCCAGCGGTGAGGATGGGGACCATCCATCACCAGGGGGCCAGTTGCTCGGGAGGCAGCACCGACAGGAGGGCCGATGAGCCCGGCAGGCTTCTCCATCGTCACCGAGCGCGACGGCGACTGCGTGACCGCCACCGTCACCGGCGACGTCGACCTGCTCAGCGTCGCCACGTTGCGACGCACGCTGGCCGAGGTGCTCATCGACGGGTGCCGGATGCTGGTGGTCGACCTGGCGGGCGTGACCTTCCTCGACTCGACGGGGCTCGGGGCGCTGGTCGCGACCTGGCGCAGGGCTCGGGTGCTGCGCGTCGAGATGGTGGTCTGGCGTCCCTCGCCGACCGTGACGACCGTGCTGGGTCTCACCGCGCTCGACCGGGTGCTCGCGATCGACGTGCGCGACGCGCACCCCGCCGCCGACCAGCGCGCCCGGCTGACCACGCAGCGCGACGCCTGACCGCCCACCCCGCCTGAGGTGGCACGATCGCCCCATGGAGCTGGCGTCGTTCGAGCGGGGCCGGCAGCGCGGACGCCGCAGCCTGGCCCAGCGCCTCGACCGGTTCCGCGACAAGCGGTGGCAGCTCGCACAGTGCGCGGTCGCCGCGGGCGTCGCGTGGTTCGTCGCCCACGACCTGCTCGGCCACCAGGTGCCGGTCTTCGCCCCGATCGCGGCGGTGGTGGCGCTCGGGACGTCGTACGCCCAGCGGCTGAGGCGGGTCGTCGAGGTCACCGCGGGCGTGGCGATCGGGGTGTTCCTGGGTGACCTGCTGGTGATCTGGGTCGGGTCGGGCGCGTGGCAGATCGCGCTGATCGTCGGGCTCGCCATGACTGCGGCCGTCCTGCTCGACGCGGGCACGCTCTTCGTCAACCAGGCAGCGGTGCAGGCGCTCTTCGTCGCCGCCCTCGTGCCCGGGACCGGCGACTCGCTGCTGCGTTGGACCGACGCCCTCGTCGGGGGAGCCGTGGCCCTGGTCGCCGCGACGGTCGTGCCGCAGGCCCCCCTGCGTCGTCCGCGCGAGCAGGCGGCGGTGGTGCTCGGCAAGGTCGCCGAGCTGCTGCGCGCCGCCGCCGAGGTGATGGTCGACGGTGACGTCGAGCGCGGCCTCGACCTGCTCGACGACGCCCGCGCCACCGACCACCTCGTACGCCGCCTGCAGTCGGCCGCCGACGAGGGCATGGCGGTCGTCGCGTCCTCGCCGTTCCGCGTGCGGCACCGGCCCGGCATCCGCCGGGTCGCCGACATCGTCGACCCGCTCGACCGGGCCCTGCGGTCGACCCGGGTGCTGGTGCGCCAGGTCGCGGTGGGCGCCTACCGCCGCCGACCGGTGCCGCACGCGTACGCCGTCCTGGCCGGTGACCTGGCCGCCAC
>CALRVO020000170.1:0-7730 GCA_943371595.1 Sphingomonas paucimobilis | reverse complement strand
CTGGAAGACCATCCCGACCTCGGCGCGCAGCCCGGCCAGGGCCTTGCCCTCCTGGGGGAGGGGCTGTCCGTCGAGGGTGATCGTGCCCCGGTCGATGGTCTCGAGCCGGTTGATCGTGCGGCACAGCGTCGACTTGCCCGACCCGGACGGGCCGATCACGACGACCACCTCGCGTCGCTTGACCGAGAGGTTGATGTCCTGGAGCACGTGGAGCTCGCCGTACCACTTGTCGACGCCCTCGAGCACGACCAGGGGGTCGCCCGGCGCACCCCCGGATCCGGGGTCCGTGTCCTTGTCCAGCACCGTCATGCGCACGGACCCTAGCCCCATCCGGCCCGATCGGGCTATCGCAGGGTGCCAGGAGAACTAGTCAGGCATGGCCCAGCGGTGTCCCAGGGCGGTGGTCCCTAGGGTGGTGTGGTGAGCGAGCCGGAGCGGAGGTCCCTGCTGAGGCGGTTTCCCGTGCTGCTCTACCCGGGCGTCGTGTTCGTCGTGCTCGGACTGGTGCTCCAGGACCGGCTGACGTTCTTCTTCGGCGGCGCGCTGCTCGTCTTCGCCTCGCTGCAGTGGGGCCGTGGGTCCTGATCCGGGCCCCTCCGGATTCCCCGTTGGCCCGGCACGCTCCTACCCTGGGTGGGTCATGACAGAGCAGCGCACCTACCAGGTCCGCACCTACGGGTGCCAGATGAACGTCCACGACTCCGAGCGGCTCAGCGGCCTGCTCGAGGGTGCCGGCTACACCGCCGCCCCGAGCGGCGAACAGGCTGACGTGGTCGTCTTCAACACCTGCGCGGTGCGCGAGAACGCCGACAACAAGCTCTACGGCAACCTGTCGCACCTCGCGCCGGTGAAGGCCGAGAACCCCTCGATGTAGATCGCGGTCGGTGGCTGCCTGGCCCAGAAGGACCGGGCCACGATCACCGAGAGGGCGCCCTACGTCGACGTCGTCTTCGGCACCCACAACATCGGCTCGCTGCCCGCGCTGCTCGACCGCGCCCGCTCCCAGCAGGAGGCGCAGGTCGAGATCCTCGAGTCGCTCGACGTCTTCCCCTCGACGTTGCCGACCAAGCGCGACAGCGCCTACGCCGCCTGGGTCTCGGTGTCGGTCGGGTGCAACAACACCTGCACGTTCTGCATCGTCCCGGCCCTGCGCGGCAAGGAGAAGGACCGCCGCCCCGGCGACGTCCTCGCCGAGATCGAGGCGCTGGTCGCCGACGGCGTCAGCGAGGTCACGCTGCTCGGCCAGAACGTCAACGCCTACGGCGTCGAGTTCGGTGACCGGCAGGCGTTCTCCAAGCTGCTGCGGGCCTGCGGTGACATCGAGGGGCTCGAGCGGGTGCGCTTCACCAGCCCGCACCCCGCGGAGTTCACCGACGACGTCATCGAGGCGATGGCCGAGACGCCCAACGTCATGCCCCAGCTGCACATGCCGCTTCAGTCGGGCTCCGACCGGCTGCTGCGCCTGATGCGCCGCTCCTACCGCCGCGACAAGTACCTCGGCATCATCGAGCGGGTCCGTGCCGCGATGCCCGAGGCCGCGATCACCACCGACATCATCGTCGGCTTCCCCGGCGAGACCGAGGAGGACCACCAGGCCACGATGGACGTCGTGCGTCAGGCGCGGTTCGCCGGTGCCTTCACCTTCCAGTACTCCAAGCGCCCCGGCACGCCCGCCGCCACCATGGACGACCAGGTCCCCGCCGACGTGCTGCGCGACCGCTACGACCGTCTGGTGACCCTGGTCAACGACGTCGCCTGGACCGAGAGCAAGGCTCTCGTCGGACGCACGGTCGAGCTGATGGTCTCCGAGGGCGAGGGCCGCAAGGACACCGAGACCAAGCGGTTGTCGGGCCGTGGTCCTGACAACCGGCTGGTGCACTTCGTCGCCCCGGACGAGGCCGTGCGGCCCGGTGACTCGGTCACCGTCGAGGTCACCTACGCCGCCCCGCACCACCTGGTCGCCGACCGCGTGCTGGCCACCCGGCGTACTCGCTCGGGCGACGCGTGGGAGGCCCGCACCCTCGCGCCCGTCCCGGCGAGCGTGGGCCTCGGGATGCCGACGGTGGGGATACCCGCCCCGGTCTCGGACGCTCCCGCCTGCACGTAGGGTCTGCCGGTGCCCGCCGACAGCCCCACCATCCTGGCCACCTCCGGTGGCATCGACTACGGCACGCGGACCAAGTGGTCCGTCGGGCCCCTGACCCACCACGCGGTCGAGCTGTCGGGGGTGAGCGGCCGCGCGCCGAAAGTCTGCTACCTCGGCACCGCCGGCGGCGACTCTGCCGAGGGCATCCGCAACTTCTACGACATGGCGGTCGAGGAGGGCTGGCACGGCTCCCACGTGCAGCTGTTCATGATGCCCAACGTCGCCGACATCACCGAGCACCTGCTCGCCCAGGACGTCGTCTGGGTCTTCGGCGGCAGCGTCGCCGGCCTGCTGGCGATGTGGGACCTTCACGGCGTCGGCGAGGCGATGCGCACCGCCTGGGAGGCCGGGGTCGTGCTCACCGGCGTCAGCGCCGGCTCCATCTGCTGGCACGTCGGCGGCACCACCGACTCGTTCGGGCCCGACCTGCGCCCGATCACCAACGGGCTGGGCTTGCTGCCCTTCTCCAACGGCGTCCACTACGACTCCGAGGAGCAGCGCCGTCCGCTCTTCCAGTCGCTCATCGCCTCGGGCGACCTGCCCGCCGGTTACGCCACCGACGACGGCGCCGGCGTGCTCTACCGCGGCACCGAGATGGTCGAGGCCCTCTCGGAACGCGACGGGGCGCTGGCCTACTTCGTCGAGCGCGGCCCCGACGGCACCGCGGTCGAGACACCGCTGGAGACGCGCTCGCTGCGCTGACTCCAGGCCTGTGGATGAGCGGGTGCGCGAGCGTCCGGTGGAATCGGTCTGACGCCACGCTGACCCGTCGTACATGGACGACGGGTCACCGTCCTGTGGTGCCGGCCCCGGCAGCCGAGGAGGTGCTCAGGATCCACCTGTGCACGTCCGGCTACGACGCCCGACGGTCAGCGCTTGGAGCGCGGGTCGCTCTTGGAGTAGCCCGACTTGGGCGGCCCGGCCGGGTCGGGGTTGGTCTCGCGACCTCCCGACGACTGCTCGGGCAGCACGGCCGCGTCGGGGTCGCGCTGGGTCGGACCCACGTAGCGCAGGCCGGACGTGCCCTGCTGGCCCGGGCCCGTCGGCCCCTCGGTCTCGGAGCTGACGCCCATGCCGCCCGTGCCGGGGCGGGTGTCCTGGTCGGAGTCGGTCAGGTCGAGGGGGTCGTGGTCCCCGGGCTCCGGGGTGCTGGCGTGCGCGGTCTTCTCGACGTGGGGGTCCTGCGCCGACCCGCTCATACGGGGGCCTCGTCCTCGGTGGCGACGTCGTCGCCGCCGTCCCCGTCGTCGCCGCCCTCGCCGGCCTCGTCGCCGCTGGCCCGGGTCGCCTCGGTCGAGGTGTCCTCACCCTGCTTGACCTCGAGCGGGAGCTCGCCGGTGACGGGGTTGTTGTCGGGGTCGAGGTCGCGCGGCACCGGGTCGGCGTCGGCAGCCTCGCCGTCGATCCCGTCTACCTGGGGCACCGCGTCGGCACCGCCGGGGTTGGGCTCACCCGGCTCGATCTCGGCGTCGGGCTTGGGGCCCAGGTCGCTCAGGTTGGGGTCGGTCTCGGACTCGGTCTCGGACATGGTGCCTCCAGACGCGTCGGCTCAGAAGCCGAAGCTGGTGTAGGGATCGATGCTGCCGTCGCGCAGACCGGTCAGCACCACCCGTTCGTGGGGGACGACCGGGTCGGGCAGGGCGTCGAGCGGCCACCATCGCAGGTCGGCGCACTTGGTCGGCTCGACGATCCGCGGCTCGCCGGTCCAGCGCCGGGCGGTGAAGAAGAAGTCGACGCGCTCGTCGATGGGCAGGTCGTGGCGGGTGCGCTGCATCGAGGTCACGAAGGTCAGGTCGAGGTCGTCGACGCCGACCTCCTCGAGCGCCTCGCGGTGCGCCGCGTCGATCGCGGTCTCGCCGCGCTCGACGTGACCCGCGGCGGCCGCGGCCCAGTGGTCGTCCATGTAGCCGGTGCCCTGGCGCAGCTGGAGCAGGACCTCGGTGCCGGACCGGCCGTCAGCCCCGTCAGCCCCGTCACGGAGCAGGAAGACGTAGGCCGCCGGCACCACGACGAACCGACCGTGGTCGGCGGCGTAGTCCTGCGTGTAACCCTCGGTCGCGCTCACCCGTGCACTCACTGGGAGGGCTGGTCGACGGAGGACTCGGCGTTCTCCTCCTGCGTGGCCGCACCGGCCTGCGCGCCGTCGGACTCGCCGGGCGCCTCCGAGGCGTGCTCACCGGGGGGTGCGTCGTCGAGGTCGTAGGCCTCGTTGGACTCCTCGGGGACCGGTTGCGTCATCGGATGTCGTCGTTCTTGCCGTCGAGCCCGTCGAGGGCGTCCTTGGCCTTGTCGGTGGCGCCGGCGATCTTGTCGTGGTGCTTGCCGCCGGTCTTGTCGTCGGCGAGGGTGGCGGCCTTGTCGATGCCGTCGGCGATCTTGTCGCCGTGGTCGTCGACCGCGTCGGCGACCTTGCCCTTGATGTTGTCCATGAAGCCCACGGGATCCTCCTGCAGGACGGGGATGCGTCGTTGCCACACTACTGACATGCCCGCGGCCGTCGATCCCCCGATCGTGGCGATCGTCGGCTCGACCGCCGCCGGCAAGACCAGCCTCTCGCTCGACCTGGCCGAGCGGCTCGGCGGCGAGGTCGTCAACACCGACGCGATGCAGGTCTACCGCGGCATGGACGTCGGCACCGCCAAGCTCCGGCCCGAGGAGCGGCGCGGCATCCCGCACCACCTGCTCGACCGGTTGTCGGTGCGCGAGCCGGCCACCGTGGCGCAGTTCCAGGAGTGGGCCCGCGCGGTCGTCACCAAGCTGCGCGGGCGGCGTACGACGCCGGTGCTGGTGGGCGGCTCGGCGCTCTACACCCGCGCGATCCTCGACCGTTTCGAGTTCCCCGCCACCGACGAGGCCGTCCGGGCCCGGTGGGAGGCCGAGCTCGAGAGGGTCGGACCCGCGGCCCTGTTCGACCGGTTGGCGGCGGCCGACCCCGAGGCCGCTGCCCGGATGCTGCCCGAGAACGGTCGACGCACGGTCCGTGCGCTCGAGGTCATTGAGATCACCGGCCGCCCCTACTCGGCGTCGCTGCCGCAGCTCACCTACACCGACCCCCGCACCGTGCAGGTCGGGGTCGCGATCGACCGCGAGACGCTCGACGCCCGCATCGAGCAGCGCGTCCACGAGATGTACGACGCGGGGCTGGTCGCCGAGGTCGAGCGGCTCCTCGCCGAGGGGCTCGCCGAGGGGCGCACCGCCTCGCGCGCGATCGGCTACCAGCAGGTCGCCGCCCACCTCGCCGGCGAGCTCACCCTCGCGGAGGCCCGGGAGCGCACGGTCTTCGCCACCCGGCGCTTCGCCCGTCGCCAGATGGGGTGGTGGACCAAGGACCCCCGCATCGTCTGGGTGCCCCACGACGCCCCCGACCGGGTCGAGCAGGCGATGGCCGCGGTGAGCGCGGTCGCTGCCGCGGTCGCCACCGGGGACTGACCGCAGCAAGAACGGTCGGGCGCCGGGGCGTCGTACGACGGCACGATGGGCTCCATGGAGGCCAGGACCGGACGCGACCGGCTGCGTGAGCTGCTCGACGCGGTCCTCGACGAGGACAGCGCGACGCTCGAGGACATGGCCGGACGCGCCTACAGCTCGCCCTTCCACTTCAGCCGGCAGCTGCGCCGCGGTGCGGGCGAGCCGCCGGTGGCCATGAGGCGCCGGGTGATGCTCGAGCGCGCCGCGTGGCAGCTGCGGCGGGGGAGCAGCGTCACCGACGCGGCGTTCGCGGCCGGCTACGAGTCGGTCGAGGGGTTCGCCCGGGCCTACGCCCGCGCCTTCGGGCACCCGCCCAGCGACACCCCCGCCACGGGGCAGCAGTGGCTCCCCGCCCCCAACGGCATCCACTTCCACCCGCCCACCTCGCTGTGGGTCCACACGAAGGAGCGACCGATGAACCCGGTCACCGAGCTGATGGTCGCCCACGACCTCGACGACACCCGGCTGCTGCTCGACGAGGCCAAGGCGGTCTCCGAGGCCGACTACCGGCGCGAGCACCTGCCCGGCACCACCGTGCTCGCGTGGGACGGCGCCGAGGGGTCCCTGGTCGCGGTGCTCGAGCACCTCGTGCGCAGCAAGGAGGTGTGGTTGGCCGCGATCGCCGGTGAGGACGCCCCCGCCGACGGCGCCGACGACCTCGCGTCGCTCGCCGCCCGGCACGACGCCGTCGCCGCGCGCTGGCGGGCGACCTGGCGTGACGTCGACCGCCGCGGCGCCTGGGACGACGTCCTGGTCGACGCCCTCTGCGACCCGCCGGAGAGCTTCGTGCTCAGCAGCGTGCTGGCGCACGTGCTGACCTTCGGGGCCCACCGTCGTCAGCTGGCCCGGCTGCTGCTGCGCGCCGCCGGCCACGCGGTCGACGCCGGCGACCCGATCATGTGGCTGCGTCGTACCGCCCACGACGAGCCCGGAGCAGACCGATGACCCGTTACCGCTACTACACCGCCACCAGCCTCGACGGGTTCCTCGCCGACGAGCACGACTCGCTGGCCTGGCTCTTCGTCCAGGAGCAGGACGAGGCCTCGGGCGTCGGTGACTACGAGACCTTCGTCGCCGACGTCGGCGCGATCGTCATGGGCGCCACGACGTACGCCTGGCTCGGCGACCACCTGGCGGAGACGGGCGAGCCGTGGGCCTACGAGGTGCCGTGCTTCATCTTCACCCACCGCACCTTCGAGCCGCTCGGCGACGACGTCCGCTTCGTCTCGGGGGCGCCGACCGAGCACCGCGCCGCGATCGAGGAGGCCGCGGGCGGTCGCGACGTGTGGGTGGTCGGGGGCGGCGCGCTCGCCGCCGACCTCGCCGAGGTCGGCATGCTCGACGAGGCGATCGTGTCGATCGCCCCGGTGACGCTGGGCGCGGGCCGGCCCCTGTTCCCGCGGCGCTTCGACCTGCGGCTGCGCGAGCACGGCCGCAACGGGGCGTTCCTCGTGGCGACGTACGACGTGGTGGGGAATCCCACGACGTGGTGACGGCTTGTGGCCCCTGCCGGCGAAAATCCGGTGCCGATGACTCCCGACCTCTGAGAGGGTCCATCTCGCCATGACGACGACGCCCGAGACCTCCCCCTCCGCCGCCGGGTCGCCCGCGACGACGGCCGCGGTCGACCCCGCGGCCGACCCTGCGCCCGACTACGGCGTGCTGCGCTGGCTGGTCGCCGCGACCTTCATCGTGATCCTCAACGAGACGATCATGATCAACGCGATCCCGCGGCTGACCGACGAGCTCGACGTGTCGAAGTCGACCGCCCAGTGGTTGACCAGCGCGTTCATGCTGACGATGGCGGTCGTCATCCCGACGACGGGGTGGTTCCTGCAGCGGGTCACCACGCGGCAGGCCTTCGGCTCCGCGATGGCGGTCTTCGCCACCGGCACGCTGCTGTGCGGCCTGGCCCCGACCTTCGAGGTGCTGCTGGCCGGCCGGATCATCCAGGCCTCCGGCACCGCGATCATGATGCCGCTGCTGATGACGACGCTGATGACGATCGTGCGCGAGCAGGACCGCGGCCGCGTCATGGGCAACGTCACCCTGGCCATGTCGGTCGCCCCCGCCCTCGGCCCCACCGTCTCGGGCGTGATCCTCGACGTCGCCTCGT
>CALRVO020000169.1:0-7805 GCA_943371595.1 Sphingomonas paucimobilis | reverse complement strand
GAGCCGGCAGGAGAAGGTCGACCCCGGCTCGGAGGAGGCGAAGGTGTAGCGGGCGGTGGTGGAGGCCACGAACGCGCGGCGGGCAGGACCGCCGGTGATCGTCGTCTGCGGCGCCACCCGCGGGGTCGCGCCGCTCAGCGTGAAGTCGGCGTCGTTGGTGTCGTAGAAGTAGTTGCCGACGGCCTCGACCCTGATGCGCGCGCGGGTGGTGTTGACGTTCGGCATGCGCACCGCCTGCGTCCCGTCGTTGGGCGTCGCGGCCGCGACCACGAACGGGAAGGTCTCGCCGCCGTCGATCGAGACGCTGATCCTGACCTGCGGCGCGAAGGCGGCGGCGTCGGTGCCGTTGACCGACCAGGTGACCGTCTCGGTCCCGCCGGCCCGCGCGGGGGCGCCGGTCTCCTCGCGCGAGGTGACGCCGAACGGCCCGACCAGCGGGTTGAGGCTCAGCCTCACGTCGTCGTGCCCGGTGCCACCGCCGGTGGCGGCCCCGTCGCGGACCGTGAGCCGGAAGTCGAGCTCACCGCCGAGCGGGCTGGCGGCGTAGGCGAAGTCGGGCAGGAACTCGGAGTAGCAGTCCAGCGTCGGCCCGGTCATCGTGGCGGTCGCGTCGGCGGGTGCCGGGCACGGGCCCTCGGCGTTGCTGTTGTCGGCGAGCACCTGGGCCAGGTCGGGGAACGACCGGCTGGGGGTGCCGTCGGCCAGGTTCTCCCCCGGCGACTCGTAGAGCAGGGTGTCGGTGGGGCTGACGTCGGCGAAGGTGCCGAACACCCGGAAGAGCGGACCGGCCAGCTTGACCGGCTGCGAGAGGTTGGTGCCCGGACCGGTGCCGAGCACCGGGTCGCCGGGCAGACCCGGGTCGTTCTGCTCCCACAGGTAGGTCAGGCCCGCCTGCTGGCCGGCGTCGACGTCGGTGGCCGAGCCGGTGAGCACGAACGGGGTCCGGATCGGGATCATCTTGTCGGCACCGGCGTCGACGACGGGGCGGTGGTTGCCCGTGGTCGTCGCGGCGCCACGGTTGGTGGTCGGGCCCCCGTTGAGGGTGACCCCGACGAACCCGGTGGCGCCGTCGAACCCGCTGAGCTGGAGGCGGGCCGCGTCGGCCTGGTCGGGCCAGTCGGCGGTGAAGCCGGCACCGTCGAGCGCGTCGGCACCGTCGTACGGCGTCACCTGGACGGCCTTGCCGGTGAGGGTGAGCAGCGCGGCCTCGAGGCCGGCCACGGTGTAGTTGCCGCCGTTGGTGATGGTGATCGGGCTCTTACCCGGGTAGCCCAGCTGGAAGGAGTCGGTGCCCGCGAAGCCGGACAGGTTGACGACCTGCTGCTCGGCCAGCGTCGTCGGCGTCGCCGTCGTCACCGCGGTGAGCTCGTCGATGGTGCGCTGGGAGAAGTAGGGGTCGGTGTGCGGCTGCAGGTCGTCGTTGGCACAGATGCCGGCGTAGGCCATCACGCTCGAGCCGGAGCCCGGCTCGACGGAGGTGTCGGCGTTGCGGTTGGGCGCCATGCAGGAGCCGTTGTTGCCGTCGAACGTGTGGTTGCCACCCATCTGGTGGCCGACCTCGTGGGCGAAGAAGTCGATCGCGTAGAAGTCGCCGCGGGGCTCGTCGAGGGCGGTGCAGCCACCGGCCTTCAGCTCGCCCCCGACGACCCCGAGGTAGGCGACACCACCGCCGCCCTCGCCGGAGCCGAGGTGGCCGATGTCGAAGCCGTCGGCGCCGATGATCTGGCCGGCGACGAAGTTGTTGCGGTCGATGCCGTTGCCACCGCACGAGGCGATGTCGTCCTCGGCGAAGCAGGGGTTGGCACCGCACGGGCCGTCGGGCCCGGTGGCCTTGGCCGCGGTGTCGAGGTTGAGCCGGTCGGTGCCGTCGACCAGCACGAACTTGATCGCCATGTCGTCCATGTAGATCGCGTTGGCCCGGTTGATGACGCGGACCTTCTCGGCGAGCACGTTGTCGGTGCCGAAGTCGGCGGCGTAGGACGGTGTGGTCACGAAGGCCATCCGGTAGGTGCGCTGGACGACCGCCGCGCCGACCGCACGGGCGCCCTGCACCTCGGCGGCACGACCCGCCAGGCTCGCCCGCGCCGGGGTGGTCACGTCGCGCTCGGCGAAGGCCCGCTGCGAGCGCGGCACCGCGGACCGCAGGTAGCTCAGGTGCGTGGTGACCCCGCGGCCGTAGTAGGCGGGGTCGACGTACCACGAGCGGTTGCCGCGCAGGCTGCGCACGGTGGCGCTCACGCCGAGCGGGGTGACCGCGAGCCGGATGGTGTCGGTCGGGTCGGTGACGCCGCTACCGGCGTAGGTGCGCAGCTCGGGGTGGGCGGCCTGGAGCCCGCTCTCCATCACCGAGTCCTCGACCAGCGCGAAGACGACCTCGGTGCCGTCCGGTGCGGTCAGCGACACCCGCACCGGGGACGCTCCGCGACCAGCCTCCCGGGCGGTCGGGGCGTCGGCCAGCGCTCTGCGCGCCGCGGTCAGGTCGATGCGCGACGCGGCATAGCTGCGGACCGTCACCGCCACCCGACGGGTGAGGTCGAGGCGGAAGCCGGGCAGCGGCGCGGTGAGATCGACGACGTCGAGGTCACCCCCGGGCGCCTCCGTGACCGGGGTGACGGCCGCCGACGTGCGCGAGGGCGCGGGCTGGGCAGCACCCGCTGCCACGGGCACCATGGCCGCGAGCAGGGCGGCCAGGGTGAGGGGTACGACGCGACGAAGGGCAGGGAGCACGAAGATCCACCTCGAGGTGCGGTCCGGGACGCGGGCGCCGGGCCGTGGTCGACCCGATGCACCTCAAACGACCCCGGGGGGCCCTCGTTACGCCGTCGTGGTCAGGCGGCGGGTGCCACGACCCGGTCGGGCTGCGGGCGCCCGATCATCGGGGTGGCCAGCGCGAGGGCGGACTCCTCGAGGGCGACCGCGTCGGAGACCTCGCGCAGCACCTCGGACAGGGGTGCCTCCAGCGCCCCGCACAGCGAGGCGAGCAGCTCGGAGGAGGCCTCCTTCTGGCCGCGCTCGATCTCGGAGATGTAGCCGAGGCTGACCCGGGCCTGGGCCGAGACCTCACGCAGGGTCAGACCACGCTGGACCCGGCGCTCGCGCAGGACGTCACCGAGAAGGCGGCGGAACAACACCATCGAAGGCCTCCTGCGCTGGACGTGGACCGGGTGGTCCGGTACGTGCAGATAACCGTACCGGAGAGCCGTTTCTTCCGGGGGGTGTAGTCAGCAGGTCGAACGCGCGGCGTCGGACAGGATCGTGACCAGGGCTGCGAGCGCCTCCTCGCAGGTCCGGGTGACCACCTGCTCCCGGGTGCCCGCGAGCTCGAGCGCGAGCGTGCGGCCTCCGGCGGGCCCGTCGACGGCGACGAACACGGTGCCGACGGGCTTGCCCTCCTGCTCGGTGGGTCCGGCGACGCCCGTCGTCGCCACGCCGTACGTCGCCCCGGTGAGTGACCTGACGCCCCGGGCCATCGCCTCGGCACACTGCGCCGAGACGACCCCCACCGACGCCACGACGTCCTCGGGGACCCCCAGGACCGCGACCTTGACCTCGGTCGCGTAGGCGACCACCCCGCCCCGGAACACGTCGGAGGCCCCGGGGATGGCCGTGAGCGCGGCCGCGAGCCGGCCGCCGGTCAACGACTCGGCGGTGGCCAGCGTGTGGCTGGCGTCGCGGAGGAGCTGCTCGACCCGCTCAGCCTGCTCGGCGAGGGGGCGCGACCGGTCGCGGGATCTGGGCACGCCTCGATCGTGGCAGAGACGACAACGGGAGGCCGACACGTGGTCGGCCTCCCGCTGTCAGGAGCAGTGCGTCAGCACCAGGTCATCACGTCAGCGACGCACGACCCGGATCTTGTGCGTCACCGTGCGCGCCTTGGTGGTGGCGTTGCCGCTGTACTTGACGTAGACCGTCTTGACACCGACCTGGGCGAAGCGCGGCAGCCGAACGGTGACTCGCCCGGCGTTGACCCTCCGGGTGAAGGTCTTGCCTGCTACCCGGATCTGCACCGTGCCCGTGGCCGGCTGGCCGGCGCGGCGCACGACGACCACCAGCTGGGCGCGGGTGCGGTCGACGACGACCTTGGCCGGGTTGTGGGTCACCTGGACCGCCGGGTTCAGCGGTACGGGCGGAGCGGGCGGGCCGGCGGCCACCTCGACCGTGACCGAACCCGTGCTCGGCAGGTGCGACTCGTCGCCCTCGTAGGACAGCGTGAGGACGTTGCTGCCGAGCTCGAGCGCCGACGCAGGCACGATGATCGAGACCTCACCGGCGACGACCTCGCCGGTGGCGACCTCGGTCTCGCCGTCGAGGACCGTGACCGTGCCCGTGGGCTCGACCCCGGCGTCCTCGGCGGGCGTGACCGTGACGTCGACGGTGGCGTCGTCGCCCTGCGTGGTCGCCGCAGCAGTGCCGGTCACCGTGGTCGCGACCGGCGCGCCGGCCTCGACCGTGATCGGCACCAGGACCTCGGTGCCGGTGGTGGCACCGGTCACCAGCAGGTCGTAGTCGCCCGGAGCCAGGTTGCGCGGCAGGTCGACCGTGACGGACGCCTTGCCCGACTCGTCGGTGGAGGCGTTCTCGGAGGCAGCACCGGCAGCCGGGTTCGGGATCGTCGTGTCGACCGCGAACTCACCCAGCGACTCCCCGCCGAGGCTGACCGTCACCGTGGCGTCCTTCGGGTCGGCGACCACCACGTCTCCCGGCTGCGTGACGACCGAGCCGGTCATGATGAGCGACGACAGGTCGAAGGAGATGCTGGTGCCGGCCGGGGCACCGTTGTCGCCCTCGGGGAACTTGACCCCGACGGCGCGCTGCGAGAAGTCGGGCGTCTGCGCGGTGTCGCCGACGACCTGCTCGAAGTAGTCGACCTGGGCCTGGAGGTCGATCTTGCCGGTGTCCTTCTTGTCGGTCCCGTTGGCCAGCTCGCGGAAGTTGTCGCCACCGGCAGCCAGGAACGAGTTGACCGTCACCGAGTAGCTGTCGCCCGGGACGATCGGCTCGCCGTCGAGCGTGATGCTGGTGATCTCGCCCTGCGTGTAGGTCGCGTCACCGTCCGAGGGGGACGGGGTCGGCAACGTCGACGTCGTGTAGGTGTAGCGCAGGCCGTCGGACATGCCGAGCTTGAGGAACGGGCGGCTGGGCACGACGCCGGCGGCGGTGAGCTGCCACTGCTGCTCGAGCACCGTCTCGAGCTGGGCACCGGTGAGGTCCATGTTGACCAGCGTGTTGGCGAACGGCTGGACGTCGGCGGCCTGCTTGTAGGTCAGCGTGCGACCGCCGGTGGCGGCGGAGCCGACCAGGTCGGCCCGCAGACCGCCCGGGTTCATGAGGGCGATCTCGGCCGCACCCGACTCGGGCTGGCTGGTGGCCCACTGCTGGATCTCGGCGACCAGGTTGCCGAGCGTGGACTCGCCACCGCGGTTCTCGGTGGTGCCGTTGGCGAACTTGGCCCGCGAGTAGGGGGCCGCGATCTTGCCGACCTCCACCGCACCGAGCGGCCCGGCCGTGGCGACGGCAGCGTCGACGATGGCCTTGGTCGCCGCGTCGACCGGGTAGTTGGCCGTCTGGCCGGTCTTGAGGGCCAGCAGGCTCTGCGTCTTGGCCACGACGTCACCGGTCGCGGTGTCGACGGTGAAGACCAGCTTGTTGAGGTTGGACCCGTACTGACCAGCCGAGACCACCGGACGCTCGGTGACCGTGCGTCCCTCGGTCACCCACGCGGGGACCGGGATCGAGTGGTTGTAGGCCAGGTGGGTGTGACCGGACACGATCGCGTCGATGTTGGGGTTGACGCCGTTGACGATCTTGCCGAACGCCGTGCTGCCGTCGGTGGCAGAGGAGAGGGCCACGGTGGAGGCGCCCTCGTGCACCAGGAGCACGACGACGTCAGCGCCGCCGTCGGTCTTCAGCTTGTCGGCCTCGGCGTTGACCGAGGAGACGATCGGGTCGACGCGCAGGTCGGCGATGCCGGCCGGGCTGACGAGCGACGGGAGCTCCTCGGTGACCGCACCGACGAAGCCGACGCGCACCGAACCGAAGTCCTTGGTCCACGACGCCGGCACGGCCGGGTCACCGGTGGCACGCAGGCGCACGTTGGCGCCGATGTACTGCCACTCGGCGCCCCCCTCGGGGTTGGCGTCGCTCTCGGGAGCCATGATCCGGTTGATCAGGTCGTCGTAGCCCTGGTCGAACTCGTGGTTGCCGACTGCGGACACCTCGAGACCGGCCTCGTTGAGCGCGTCGATCGTCGGCTTGTCGTTCTGGATGAACGAGGTGAAGGTCGAGGCGCCGACCAGGTCACCCGCGGCGGCGAAGACGGTGTCGGGGTTGGCGGCTCGCAGCTGCTTGACCGCGCCGGCCAGCGTTGCCGCGCCGGCCTCGGTGCCGGAGCTGTTGTTCTCGAGGCGACCGTGGAAGTCGTTGGTCGCCAGGATCTGGATGTCACGCGTGGCGGGCTCGCCGGGGGCGTCGATGCCGACGATCTCGGGGTTGTGGTCCGAGGAGCTCCACGGGCTGACGGAGTGGTAGATCTCGCCGTGGTAGTTGTAGCGCGAGTACTGGTAGGCCAGCGACTCGTTGGCGTTGATCTCCCAGATGTCGCTGCCGGTCACCGACTCCACAGCAGCGGCGTTGCCGAGCACGTGGTCGAGCGACCCGGCGAGGCCGTTGAAGCTGTAGGAGGCGTCGGACGCGTCGTCGGACACGATGTTCTCGTAGCCCGCCTCGTAGAGGACCTGCATCGGGTCCTCCTGCGTGTAGGAGTTGAAGTCGCCGACGAGGAACAGGTCGTCGATGCCACGCGCGGTGCGGAAGGAAGCCGCGAAGTCACGCAGCGCCTGGGCCTGGCCGACGCGGTCGGCGTTGCAGTTGCCCTGGATCGGGTCGTTGCCCGAAGCGCAGGCAGAGCCCTTGGACTTGAAGTGGTTGACGATGACGCCGAACGCCGACGAGGCGGGCGCACCGACGGGCTTGAACGCCTGGGCGAGAGGCTCGCGGGCGTTGTCGAAGTTGACCTCGTCCTTGAGCACCACCGAGGGGCCCACGAGCTCGACCGCGGCCGGCTTGTAGATGAACCCGGTACGGATCACGTCCTCCTGCGCCGGAGTGGGCAGGTCGGCCGCGGCGGGTGACGGGGCGAAGGCCCACGTGCCCGGGGTGCTGGCCGCGTTGAGGGCGGCCACGAGCGTACGGATGGCGTTGTCGCGGTCGGTCTGACCGATCATCTTGATCGAGTTCTCGAGCTCCTCGAGCGACACGACGCTCGCGCCGAGCTTGTTGATCGCATCGACGATCTTCTCCTGCTGACGCAGGAAGCTCTCCTGGGTGGCGGCGCCTCGGGGACCGTCGGGGTTGCAGGAGTTGTTGGCGATCGGCGCGCCGGCGCGGTCGTTGAAGTAGGTGCAGGTACCGCCAGCTGCCACGTGGGCCTGTCCGGTGGTCGGGAAGTAGTTGAGGACGTTGAAGGTCGAGATCTTCAGGTCGCCGCCAACGTCGGCGGGGGCGGCGTTCTGCGCCCGGTCGGTGCCGAAGGTCGCCGTACCGGCGCCGTTGCCCGTGATCTTGAGGGTGGGCTGGAACTTCCAGGCGGTGTTGCGGTAGTCGAGCACCACCGGCGCCGTGAGGGTCACCGGAGCGCCGACCCGCGGCGGGTTGGCGTTGCCGCTGATCCACGGGAGGGGAAGGGCGTTGTTGGGGCTGGTCATGTAGTTGACGCTGGAGCCGTCGTCGAGAGCAACGGCACGACCGGCGTTCTCGGCGTTGATCGCGTCGATCGCAGCGGTGTCAGCCGCGTCGGCGAAGTCCGT
>CALRVO020000168.1:0-7850 GCA_943371595.1 Sphingomonas paucimobilis | reverse complement strand
CGATGCAGCCCCACATCCGGGCGTTCGTCGAGCGGGCGGTCACCTTCACCACCTGCCCCGACTGCGGCGGCAGCCGACTCAGCGAGCTCGCCCGGTCGTCGCGCATCAGGGGCCGCAACATCGCCGAGCTGAGCGCGATGCAGATCAGCGACCTGCACGCGTGGCTGCGCGAGGTCGACGAGCCGTCGGTGGCCCCGCTGCTCGAGGCGCTCGTCGCGACGCTCGACTCCTTCGTCACGATCGGTCTCGGCTACCTCTCGCTCGACCGGCCCTCGGGCACGCTGTCGGGCGGGGAGGCCCAGCGCACCAAGATGATCCGCCACCTCGGCTCGGCGCTGACCGACGTCACCTACGTCTTCGACGAGCCGACGATCGGACTGCACCCCCACGACATCGCGCGGATGAACCAGCTGCTGCGACAGCTGCGCGACAAGGGCAACACGGTGCTGGTCGTGGAGCACAAGCCCGAGGCGATCGCGATCGCCGACCACGTCGTCGACCTCGGTCCGGGCGCCGGTACGGCGGGCGGCCGGATCTGCTTCGAGGGCAGCGTCGAGGGCCTGCGGGCCAGCGACACCGTCACCGGCCGTCACCTCGACCACCGGGCCCGGCTCAAGGACGCCGTCCGGGCGCCCACGGGGGCCCTCGAGATCCGTGGCGCCTCGACCCACAACCTGCGAGACGTCGACGTCGACGTGCCGCTCGGCGTCCTCGTCGTGGTCACCGGCGTCGCCGGGTCTGGCAAGAGCTCGCTGGTGCACGGCTCGGTCGCCGGACGCGACGGCGTGGTCGCCATCGGGCAGGAGGCGATCCGCGGGTCGCGACGCAGCAACCCCGCGACCTACACCGGCCTGCTCGACCCGATCCGCAAGGCCTTCGCCAAGGCCAACGGCGTCAAGCCGGCGCTGTTCAGCGCCAACTCCGAGGGCGCCTGCCCCCACTGCAAGGGCGCCGGCGTCGTCTACAGCGACCTCGCGATCATGGCGGGCGTGGCCACGCCGTGCGAGGTCTGCGAGGGCAAGCGGTTCGAGGCATCGGTGCTCGACTACCGCTTCGGGGGGCTCGACATCAGCGAGGTGCTCGCCCTGTCGGTCGCCGACGCCGAGAGGTTCTTCGGGTCCGGCGACGGTGCCCTGCCGGCGGCGCACAAGGTCCTGCTGCGCCTGGTCGACGTCGGGCTCGGCTACCTCACCCTCGGCCAGCCGCTGACGACGCTGTCGGGTGGTGAGCGGCAGCGGATCAAGCTCGCCACCCACCTGGGGGAGAAGGGCGGCGTCTACGTCCTCGACGAGCCGACCACCGGCCTGCACCTCGCCGACGTCGACCACCTCCTCGGCCTGCTCGACCGGCTCGTCGACTCCGGCAAGTCCGTCGTCGTGATCGAGCACCACCAGGCCGTGATGGCCCACGCCGACTGGGTCATCGACCTGGGTCCCGGCGCCGGTCACGACGGGGGCCGGGTCGTGTTCGAGGGCACGCCCACCGACCTCGTCGCGAACGCCGCCACGCTGACGGGGGAGCACCTCGCGGCGTACGTCGGCTGAGCCGACCGGGGTCGGCTACCTCCAGAACAGGTAGTGCGTGAACCCGTCGGGCCGTGGCACGACGTCGACCTCGAAGCGCTCGCGCAGCTCGTCGGGCGAGGCCCAGAGGCGTGGTCCGCCGCCGAGCTCGACCGGTGCCACCGCGATGTGCAGGGTGTCGACGAGGTCGGCGTCGAGGAAGGCACGGATCGACGTGACGCCGCCGCCGAGGCGGACGTCCTTGCCGTCGGCGGCAGCACGGGCCTGGTCGAGGACCGCCGCCGGCTCGGCGTCGACGAAGTGGAACGTCGTGTCGGACAGCGTGAAGGAGGGGCGCAGGTGGTGGGTCAGCACGAAGACCGGCGTGTGGAACGGCGGCTCGTCGCCCCACCAGCCCTGCCAGTCGTGGTCGGTCCACGGTCCGCGGTGGGGGCTGAACTTGTGGGCGCCCATGATCTCGGCGCCGACGTTGCGGTGGAACTCGCGGGTCAGGTAGTCCTCGAAGCCCCGGCTGCCGCCCGGGTCGGTCCGGTTGGGCCAGCTGGCCGTGGCCCCGGCCCAGGCGAACATCGTGCCGGGGTCGGCGTGCCCGAAGGGCCGCTCGAGGCTCTGCCCCTCACCGGCGCCGTAGCCGTCGCTGGAGATGCTGATGTTGTGGACCCGCAGCAGCTGGCTCATGGACGTCCTGACCTCGGTGGTGGTGGGAACTCATCGGTGTACGACGCCGCCCACCTGGCCTACATGCGCTCGGGGGACTCGATGCCGAGCAGGTCGAGGCCGGTCACCAGCACCCGCAGCGTGGTGGCGCTCAGGGCCAGGCGCGACGCGCGCACCCGGTCGTCGTCGGCCTTGAGCACCGGGCAGTGCTCGTAGAACTGCGAGAACGCCTGGGCCAGGGAGGACAGGTAGCCGCACAACCGGTGCGGCTCGAGGTGGCGGCCGACGTCGGCGACGACGGGGCCGAGCTCGAGGAGCGCGAGCGCCAGCACCCGCTCGGCCGGCTCGACGACGTCGATCGGTGCCGCGGCGACGCTGTCGGCGTCGGGGGAGAGGCCCGCGGTGCGGAAGATCGAGTGGATGCGCGCGGCGGCGTACTGCAGGTAGGGGCCGGTGTTGCCGGTCGGGGCGACCATCCGCTCGAGGTCGAAGACGTACTCGCTGTCGTGGGCGACCGAGAGGTCGGCGTACTTGACCGCCGCCATGGCGACCTGCGGGGCGACGGTGTCGCGGGTCGCCTCGTCGAGCGGCGGCTGCTGCTCGTCGAGGACCGCCCGGGCTGCGGCGACGGCCTCGTCGAGCAGCGCCATCAGGCGCAGGGGAGCGCCGCTGCGGGTGCGCAGGATCTTGCGGTCCTCGCCCAGGACGTTGCCGATCCGGACGTGCACGACCTCGACGTCGTCGGGCAGCCAGCCCGCCTTGCGGGCCGTGGCCCAGACCATCTCGAGGTGGAGCGCCTGAGGCGCGCCGACGACGTAGAGCATGCGGTCGGCGCCCAGCGTGCGGACGCGACGGCGCACGGTGGCCAGGTCGGACGTGGCGTAGCCGTAGCCACCGTCGGACTTGCGCACGATGAGCGGCTGGGGCTTGCCCTCGCGACCGGTGTAGCCGTCGAGGAAGACGCACAGGGCGCCCTCGCTCTCGACGGCGAGGCCGGCCTCGACCAGCTCGTCGCAGACGGCCGCGAGGTCGTCGTTGTAGGTCGACTCGCCGGCCAGGTCGGCGTCGGTGAGGGTGATCCCGAGGCGGTGGTAGATGGTATTGAAGTAGACCGTCGACAACCCGACGAGGCGGCGCCAGACCTCCAGGGTCGCGGGGTCGCCGGCCTGCAGCGCGACCACCCGGGCGCGGGCGCGGGTGGCGAACGCCTCGTCGCCGTCGAACTTGGCGCGGGCCGCCTGGTAGAACGCGTTGGGGTCGGTCTCGACGAGGTGGGCCTCGGGGGAGTCGTCACCGACGTCGAGCAGGTGCTCGATGAGCATGCCGAACGGCGTGCCCCAGTCGCCGATGTGGTTCTGGCGGACCACCCGGTGCCCGAGGTGCTCGAGGGTGCGGGCCAACGTGTCGCCGACGACGGTCGTGCGCAGGTGACCCACGTGCATCTCCTTGGCCACGTTGGGCGCGGAGTAGTCGATCGGGATCGTCTGCGGCTCCTGCAGCGGTACGCCGAGCCGCGGGTCGGCCGCCAGGGCGTCGACCTGGGCGGCGACCCAGGAGTCGCGCAGGGTCAGGTTGAGGAACCCCGGGCCGCTCACCTCGACCGTCTCGCAGATCGTGTCGACGTCGAGGTGCTCGACGATCCGGGCCGCGACCTCGCGCGGCGCCAGGCCCAACCGCTTGGCCAGGGCGAGCGCCGCGTTGACCTGCACGTCGGCGTACTGGCTGGGTCGCAGGACCGGGTCGGCACCACGCAGCTCGGGTCCGAACGCGCGTTCGATCGCGGCGGAGACCAGGGGAGCGAGGACCGACTCGGGAGACAGCATGGGAGCCAGGATAGGGAGCCGGGCTGAGGTCTCGAGGCCCGGAGGCACCCGGTCGTTGGACACCTGGCGCGGCCACCGTTGGCCCCTGCCGGAGCACGCGAGGAGCGCGGACCGTGGGTCGGGAGGCCGGGACGAGAAGGCCCAGCGGGCCGGAGGTGCCTCGATGAGCAGGACTGTGAACGTGCTGCTCGCCGCGGCCGTGACGGTGCTCCCGCTGTCGCGGTGCGCCGACGACTCCGGCCCGACCGGCGCGAGCACCACGGAGGCGAGCTCGACGTCGGGCGAGGTCTGGCACTGGGCCCTGGGGCGCGAGCTGTTCGTCGACCCCCTCGTGACGCCGTACACCGCTGACCTGGACGCCGGAGCGGGAGCCGAGGTCGTGGTTCCCGAGCAGGGCTTCGAGCTCGTCGGCGACCGGTACGGACGCGTCGCGTCGGTGATCCTGCTCGCCGCGGGCCCAGACGTGAGCGCCTACTCGGGCGAGCTCCCGCAGCCGTTGACCGCACCGATGACCTGGCAGTCGACGGCGGCCGACCTCGGCATCGTCGACGACCCCGCCGTGGCCTGCAGCACCAGCACCAGCAGCAGCACCAGCACCGGCGCTGACGTCGGCTGCACGTACGACGTCGTCGACCACGAGGGCCACCTGGTGACGCTGACGTTCGCGGCTGACAGCCTTGACGACCTGCCCACGGCGACACTGGGGTCCGTCGAGGTCTCGTGGCGCGGGATGACGTCTCTCTACCAACCTCAGTAATGCGCCGATAAGTGACATTATGTCAGGTTGCCCGTGGAAGGGGCCGGCCTGAACGGTCCTTGCGGAGCGTCGTGACCGCTTCCGCGGTCCCCCGACCGCACAATGGTCCGCATGCGCGCCATCCTCCTCAGTGGCGGGCTCGCTGTGGTGTGCGCACTGCTCGGGACCCGCTCGGCCATCGGGTGGTTCACCCGTCACGGCTTCGGCCAGCCGATCAGGGACGACGGGCCGACGACGCACCACGTCAAGCGCGGTACGCCGACCATGGGCGGCCTGGTGATCCTGCTGAGCGCCACGGTGGCCTACCTGGTCGCCACGCTCGTGACCGGCGGGACGCCGAGCGCGAGCGCCTGGCTGCTGGCGCTGCTGTTCTTCGGGTGCGGCGCCGTCGGGTTCGTCGACGACTACATCAAGGTCTACTCGCAGAACAACGCCGGACTGAGCAGCCGGGCCAAGATGGCCGGTCAGACCCTGGTGGCCCTCGTCTTCGGCGTCCTGGCCACGAGCTTCCTCGCCGACGACCAGGGTGTCAGGCCCGCGTCGCTGCACCTGTCCACCACCCACGACTGGGGCGTCAAGCTGCCGCTGGTCGTGGTGCTGCTCCTGATCTGGTTCATCGTCACCGCGACCTCCAACGGCGCCAACCTCACCGACGGTGCCGACGGGCTGCTGGCCGGGACCGCGACGCTGGTGTTCGGCGCCTACGTCCTGGTCAACCTCTGGCAGAACAGCCAGCGGTGCGGCTCGTCGCGACCCTCGGTGGTGGAGTCGCAGTGCTACGAGGTGCGCGACCCGCTCGACCTCGCGGTGTTCGCCGCGGCGATCTCCGCTGCGTGCGTCGGCTTCTTGTGGTGGAACGCCAAGCCGGCCCAGATCATCATGGGCGACGTCGGCTCCCTCGCCCTGGGTGGCGCCGTGGCCGGACTGGCGATCATGTCGCGCACCGAGCTGCTCATGGCGGTCATCGCCGGGCTGTTCGTGCTCGAGACCCTCTCGGTGCTGCTCCAGATGAGCTACTTCAAGCTGACGCGGCGGCTCACGGGAACCGGTCGCCGGATCTTCCGGATCGCGCCGATCCACCACCACTTCGAGCACGTCGGCTGGGACGAGGTCACCGTGGTCGTCCGGTTCTGGATCGTCGCCGGGATCTTCGTCGCTGCCGGGCTCGGGATCTTCTACGGCACGTGGCTGGTCTGACGGGCCCGCCCCGTCAGACGGCCTCGAGGACGAGGAACAGGAAGCAGAGGAACGCCGTGCGCTCCCCCAGGTCGGGCGGCAGCAGGTCACGCGGCGTGTCGGGGTCGAAGGGCGGCTCGCTGATCACCGAGATCCGGAAGCCCGCACGGGTGAACGCCTCGGACATCGCGTGCAGCGACCGGTGGAAGAAGGTCAACGTGACGGTCTGCTCGCCGAACGTGTAGTCCTCGGTGTAGGCCGAGGTCGCGAAGTAGTCCTCGTCGGGGTAGACCACCGGGCGGATCACCGGGTGGTTGACCGACATCAGCAGGCGCCCGCCCGGCCTCAGGACGCGGCGCAGCTCGGCCAGCGGACCCGACCAGTCCTCGAGGTAGTGCAGGACCAGCGAGGCCACGACGTCGTCGTACTCCCCCGTGGCGAACGGCAGCGGCTCGGTGAGGTCGGCCACCAGCACCGGGATGTCGGGCCCGAGCCGCTGCCGGGCCAGCGCGACCATGGCCGGGCTCGCGTCGAAGCCGGTGACCTGCGCACCCCGGTCGCGCAGCGCAGCCGCGAAGGGTCCCGCGCCGCAGCCGGCGTCCAGGACGCGGCGGCCCTCGACATCGCCCGCGAGGGCGAGCATCGCCGGCTTCTCGTAGTGGGCGTTGAACAGTCCGGTCTCGTTCGCCCGGGCATAGCTCTCGGCGAAGCCGTCGTAGTGGTCAGCCCTCATCGTGGTCTCCTCGTCGCCGTGCGGTGGTCTGTGTGGTGGTCGGTGTGGTGGTCGGACGATCGCTCGAGCCGTGCTGCCAGGCGCCCCGCGGCTGCTCCCCAGCCGGTGGGGTCCTCCCCCGCCGGGACCATCGCCAGCGCGGCCCACAGCACCAGCACGTCCCACCACCGGGCCTCGAGCGGGGTGAGCCGACGCACGGTCTCGTAGCCGGCACGCAGGGAGGCGTGCACGGCGGGCGACACCGGACCCCAGGCGTGGAAGCGGGTTCCGAGCAGCACCGCCGAGCGGGCCAGCTCGACGACCGCGTGGTCGCCCCGGGCCTCCTCCAGGTCGAGGACCGCCACGACGTCGCCACCGGCGCAGAGCACGTTGGCCGCGCGGACGTCGCCGTGCACCAGCTGCGTGGGCAGCACGCCCGATGTGTCCGCGGCGAGCCCGACCACCAGGCGGCGCAGGGTGTCGCACGCCCCGCTCGGCAGGTGGTGGGGCGCGGTGTCGACCCAGGCAGTGACCCGCGTGGCGAGCGGCTCGGGCGGGTCGACCAGGGCGAGCAGGTCGGTCGCGGCAGGACTCGTCGCGAGCGCGTCGTGCAGCCGGGCCACGACGGCGCCGGTCGCGCGCACCAGGTCGTGGTCGTCGGTGTCGAGGAGGTCGCCGGCGACGACGTGCTGCAGGCCGAGCGAGACGCCGTCGACCTCGACCTGCAGGCGCCCGTCGCGGGCCGCGACCGGTGCCGACACCGGCACTCCCCTGGCCTCGAGCTCGACCGTGAGCCGCGCCAGCGCGGCCAACCGGGCGAAACCCTCCGGGGCGATCGACCACTTGGCGACCAACGGTCCGGACGGTGCGTCGACCCAGGCCAGCGCGTTGGTGTGGCTCATCACGATCCTCCGGCACGAGGCGCGGTCGAGGTCCCAGTGCCGCGCGAGCGTGGCGGTCACCCACCGGCCGGCGGCCGCCGCGTCGTCGTGGCCGAAGCGGCGGCGGAGGGTCTCAGCAGGGTCGTCGGCCTCCCACAGCATCTCGAGCGCGGGTGGCGGCGCCGTCACGGTCCGACCACCGGCCCCACGACCGGCCCCACGACCGGCGCGAGGTCGTGCTCGACGTACCACTCGGTGCCGAGCAGCCGGGCCTGCTCCTCCGGGCCCAGGGCGGCCACCACGCCCGGCAGGGCTCCGCGC
>CALRVO020000167.1:0-7875 GCA_943371595.1 Sphingomonas paucimobilis | reverse complement strand
TGGGAGGTCGCGGCGCTGGTCCACCGGGTCGAGGAGCTGCAGGCCGACGCGCCCGACGACGCCGCGGGCGAGCCCGTCGACCGCACGGCCACCGCGATGCGTCTGCTCGACGACCTCAGCGACGGCTTCGAGGCCACGATGGTCTACGCCTGGCGCCGCCACCTCGCGGCCGCGGTGTCGCGCATCGTCGCCCTCGGTGAGGTCGACGACCTCAACACCACGCAGCTGACGATCGGCTTCGCCGACATCGTGAGCTTCACCGCCCTGAGCAACGAGATCTCCCGCGAGCGCATCGGCGACCTGGTCGAGCTGTTCGAGTCACGCTGCGCCGACGTCGTCGCGGCCCAGCGCGGCCGGGTGATCAAGAGCATCGGAGACTCGATCCTCTTCGTCAACGACGACCCGATCCGGGCCTACGACACCGCCGAGGGCATCATCACCGTCATCGGCCGCGACAGCCGGATGCCCGACGTCCGGCTCGGCCTGGCCAGCGGCGCGGTGGTCATGCGGCTCGGCGACGTCTTCGGGCCCCCGGTCAACCTCGCGGCCCGGCTCACCGCCGTCGCGCGACGCAACCGGATCATCATCGATGCCGCCACCGCCGCGCTGCTGCCGCCCGACCAGTTCGAGACCCGGTTGCTCCCCGAGCGTCCGGTCCGCGGGTTCGGGCTCGTCGAGCCGGTCGCCGTACGCCGGCACTGACCGGTCTAGAGCACCCCCTGAAAATTTGCTCTTCGGGGTGTACGGACCCGCGGGCGTTCCTACGTTGGGCGTGTGCTCGAGGTCCAGGGGGTCCGCGTGGACCCCGTCACCCGCCGTGTGTGGGTCGACGGGGCCGAGGTGGCGTTCTCCCGCAAGGAGTTCGACCTCCTGCACGCCCTGATCTCGCGGGCCGGCGAGGTGGTGTCGCGCGACGACCTGATGCGCGACGTGTGGCACACGACGTTCTGGACCTCGTCGAAGACGATCGACGTGCACCTGGGGTGGATCCGCCGCAAGCTCCACGACGACAGCCGGCGACCTCACCTCATCACGACGTTGCGAGGTCGCGGCCTGCGCTTCGAGACCGTGGCCCCCGTCCGCGCGACGTGACGGCACGGCCCACTATCCTCGCCGGGTGACCTCAGCCCCTCTCGTCGCTGTCGTCGGTGGTGGCCAGCTGGCCCGGATGATGGCCGAGCCGGCCGCCGCGCTCGGGATCCCCCTGCGGCTGCTGGCCGAGGCCGAGGGCGTCTCGGCCGCCCAGGTGATCGTCGACCAGCTCGTCGGCGACCACACCGACCTCGCCGACCTGCGCACGCTCACTGCCGGGGCCCGCGTGGTCACCTTCGACCACGAGCACGTCCCGACCGAGCACCTCCACGCGCTCGAGGCCGACGGTGTCGCGGTGCGCCCCGGGCCCGGCGCGCTCGTGCACGCCCAGGACAAGGGCGTCATGCGCGAGCGGCTGGCCGCCCTCGGCCTGCCGTGCCCGCGCAACGCCATCGTCGCCTCCGCCGACGACGTCGAGGCGTTCGGCCTGCCGTGCGTCCTCAAGATCACCCGGCTCGGGTACGACGGCAAGGGGGTCTGGTTCGTCCGCTCGGCCGCCGACGTGGCCGAGCCCCTGCGCGTCGCCGGTGACAAGGGCGTCCGGCTGCTGGCCGAGGAGCTCGTCGACTTCCGCCGCGAGCTGTCGGCGCTCGTCGTGCGCTCGCCCAGCGGGCAGGCCGCCGCCTACCCCGTCGTGGCCTCGACCCAGGTCGACGGCATCTGCCACGAGGTGGTCGCCCCGGCGCCCGACCTCGACCCCGACCTCGCGGCCCAGGCCCAGCAGGTCGCGCTCACGATCGCCGGCGAGCTCGGCGTCACCGGGGTCCTGGCGGTCGAGCTGTTCGAGACGACCGACGGGCGGATCCTGGTCAACGAGCTGGCCATGCGGCCCCACAACACCGGCCACTGGACCCAGGACGGCGCGGTCACCTCCCAGTTCGAGAACCACCTGCGCGCCGTGCTCGACCTGCCGCTGGGCTCACCGGCCGCGCGGGCGCCGTGGACCGTGATGGTCAACATCCTCGGCGGGCCCAGCGACCAGGTGGGTCACCTCTACGACGGCTACCCCCACGCCATGGCGCGCGACCCGCACCTGCGGGTGCACCTCTACGGCAAGGACCTGCGCCCCGGCCGCAAGGTCGGCCACGTCAACGCCTACGGCGACGACCTCGACGACTGCCTCGAGCGCGCGCGGCACGCCGCCGCGTGGTTCCGCGGCGACCTCGGCAATGAGAGCGAGTGATCCGATGAGCGACACCCAGGCCCGCGTGGGCATCGTGATGGGCTCCGACTCCGACTGGCCGGTGATGAAGGAGGCGGCGGCCGCGCTCGCGGAGTTCGGCGTGGCCCACGAGGCCGACGTCGTCTCGGCGCACCGGATGCCCGAGGAGATGCTCGCCTACGGCAAGGAGGCCGCGGGCCGTGGCCTGTCGGTGATCATCGCCGGGGCCGGGGGAGCCGCCCACCTGCCCGGCATGCTCGCCGCCGTCACGCCGCTGCCGGTGATCGGGGTCCCGGTCCCGCTCAAGACCCTCGACGGCATGGACTCCCTGCTGTCGATCGTGCAGATGCCGGCCGGTGTCCCGGTCGCCACCGTCGCGATCGGCGGCGCCCGCAACGCCGGCCTGCTCGCCGTACGCATCCTGGCGGCGTCCGACCCCGACCTGCGCGACAAGATGGTCGCCTTCCAGGCCGACCTCAAGAAGGCGGCCCAGGACAAGGGAGCCGTGGTGCGCGGGGACACCGGTGTCCGCCGGATCGGCTTCTAGCTCGTCGGTCTCGAGGGCCCGGCTGGTCGGGCTCGACGTCGCCCGGTGCCTTGCGCTGCTGGGCATGATGGCGACCCACGTGCTCGACACGCGCACCCCCGACGGCGACCTCACGACCCTGCACCAGCTGGCCGGCGGTCGCGCCTCGGCGCTGTTCGCCGTGCTCGCCGGGGTCGCCATGGCCCTCGTGTCCGGGCGGCGTACGCCGGTGCGGGGCGGCGAACGGCTGCGGGTCAGCCTCGCCCTGGTGGTGCGCGCGCTGGGGGTGGCGGTGATCGGGCTGCTGCTGGGCGGCCTCGAGACCGGCATCGCGGTGATCCTGACCTACTACGCCGTGCTGTTCGTGCTGGGGTTGCCGTTCCTGGGCCTGACCTGGCGACCGCTGCTGGCGCTCGCGGTCGGGTGGGCCGTCGTCGCGCCGGTGGTGAGCCGGCTGGTCGTGCCCCGGCTGCCGGACCGCCAGTTCGACAGCCCCCGGCTCGAGCAGCTCGCCCACCCCGGGCGGCTGTTGTCGGAGCTGACCTTCACCGGCTACTACCCGGCGGTCCCGTGGCTCGCCTACCTCCTGCTGGGCCTGGCGATCGGGCGCCTCGACCTCGGCTCGCGCCGGGTCGCGGCCCGCCTGGCCGCCGGGGGACTCGCCGTCGCGGTCGGCGCCACCCTCGTCTCCGACGCCCTGACCCGCAGCCGGTTCTCCGACGTCGAGCTCGACGAGATGGCGAGCGGGCTCTACGGCCAGACCCCCGTGGAGGGTCCCGGCGCCGGGTGGCGCTGGCTGACCGTCGTCGCCCCGCACTCCACCACGCCGTTCGACCTCGCCCAGACCGCCGGCAGCGCCGCGTTGGTGATCGGGCTGTGCCTCCTGCTCGTCGGGTGGGTGTCCGACCTGTCGGCGCAGGGGGAGCGGTTCGTGCAGGTGGCCTTCGGGGCCGGCGCGATGACGCTGACGCTCTACACGCTGCACCTGGTGATGAGGACCGGGTCCGTGTGGCCCGACGAGGTGGCGTCGTCCTACGTCTGGCACGTCGTGGTGGTGCTGTGGGTCGGCAGCGTCTACGCCGCCCTGCGACGTCGTGGCCCGCTCGAGGTCGCCGTCGGCTGGCTGCCCGGACGGATCAGGCGCGCCTGACCGGCACGGCCCGGGCGGCCCGTCGGTGTGACCCGGCCGACACCGGCGCCGCCCGCACGGGGGAAGTGACGGCCTACACGCCCCGCCACGATGGCCGAGGCGCCCCCGCCGGAGGGGCCGCCATCGAGGAGGTCGACATGGGTCAGCACGAGGCGAGCACGGGACGACGGGTGGCCGTCGGCCTGGGCCGCACGGCCCGCAAGCACCCGAAGGCCGGCGCCGCCGTGGCGGTGACGCCCGTCGTGGCCGCCGGTGCGGCGCTGCTCGTCGGGTGGGTGGCGCTGCGGGTGGTGCGCAGCAAGCGGGCCCACCGTACGGCGACCCGGGCGGTCGAGCGTGGCGCGCTCGGACCGGTCGCCGCGGGCGTCACCCGCGTGGCCGGTCGTGCCGCGGCCGAGCGGACCGCAGCCGGCTCCTAGGAAGCGTGCGCCGTCGTACCCGGGGCCAGGACGTCGGCACCTGAGGCGGATCCGGGGACGACGGCGGCCCCGCACGATCGGGGCATGAGTGATCGGGCACCCGGTTCAGCGCGCCCCCGTCAGCGGTGGGCCGACGTCGCCAAGGGCGGCTGCATCGTCCTCGTGGTGCTCTGGCGCGTCACCCGTAAGGACTACCTGCAGCTCCCGTGGGACCCGGGCACACCCGTCGACGGCGCGTGGGGTCGGCTCTCGGAGCTGCTGCTGCCGGTGCGGATGCCCTTGTTCTTCCTCGTGTCGGGGCTCTTCTCGGCACGCCAGCTCACCCGGCCGTGGCTGAGGGTGTGGACGGCACGGGTGGCGCCGCTGCTCTACCTGTTCGTGCTGTGGACCCTGGTGCACACGCTGGTCCTGCAGCTGACCCCGGGCTTCGACACCGCCGTCGCGACGTCGCCCGGTGCGCTGCTCGTGCAGCTGACGGTCACCCCCGGCAACCTGTGGTACCTCCTGGCCCTGGCGGCGTACGTCGTCGTGGCCCGTGCCTCGCGGCGGACGCCGCACTGGGCGCTGGGCGCGGCGCTCCTGCTGAGCGCGGTCGCGGCGGCCGGCTGGGTGGCCACCCCCGGCAACCGCTACGGCGTGCTGACCAACCTCGTGTGGTTCCTGCTCGGGACCCGCGTGCCCCACCTCGGCGGCCTCGCCGTGAGGCTCACCCACCCGAGCCGGACGGCACTGCTCGCGTCGACGGGCGTCCTCGTCGCCGCGGCAGGGCTGTGGCAGGGGCTCGGTGCCGACGGGTGGTTCGGGGTGCGGCCGGCCCTGGGGGCGGTCGGCATCGCGGCCGGGGTCACGGTGGCGGCGAGCGTGGCCGGCGTGGCACGGCTCGGGCCGACGCTGGCCGCGCTCGGTCGTCGGACCCTGCCGGTCTACGTGCTGCACCTGCCGTTGGTCGCGCTGGTCCACGTCGCCTCGGGCCGACTGGTGCCGGACGGCTCGGGCGCGGCCGGGTCGGTGCTCCTGGCCCTCGGCTACCCCGTGGTCGTCACCGCGGTCGTGCTCGTGCTCTGCCTGGTGCTGCAGCGGCTGCTGCAGCGGGCCGGTGCGACCTGGTTGTTCGAGGCGCCCTGGCTGCCGCGCGCCGTCAGCCCAGCCCGTGCTCGTGCGCGTAGACCACGATCTGCACCCGGTCGCGCAGGGTGAGCTTGCGCAGGATGGCGCCGACGTGGGTCTTGACCGTCGACTCGGAGGCGAAGACGAGAGCAGCGATCTCGGTGTTGGACAGCCCGCGCGCCACGGCGGCGAAGACCTCGCGCTCCTTGTCGGTGAGCTGGAGGTAGGCCGCCGGTGTGGGTGACGGCGCGACGAAGGTGCCCGCCATCAGGGCGGTGAGGTCACCGGGGGCGAGGACGGCGTTGCCGGCGTGCACGGTGCGGATCGCGTCGCGCAGCTGGACGGGCGTGGTGTCCTTGAGCAGGAACCCGCTGGCGCCGTGGCGGATCGCCGTCGCCGCGCGGTCGTCGAGGTTGAAGGTGGTCAGCACCACGACCCGCACCGGCGGCGCACCGGCGGCGTTGCGTCGGGCGACGCGGTCGGGTGCGAAGATCTGCCGGGTGGCGTCGACCCCGTCGAGCTCGGGCATCCGGATGTCCATCAGCACGACGTCGGGCGTGAGCTCGTCGACCAGCCGCACGGCCTCGACGCCGTCCCCGGCGGTGCCCACGACGTGCATCCCCTCCTGGGCGTCGACGATGACGCGCACGCCTTCTCGGAACAGGTCCTGGTCGTCGACCAGCAGGACCCTGATGTCGGTGACGTCGTGGCTCATCTCGGCCCCAACGGTAGCCACGCCGTCACCGTGAAGGTGGTCGCGTGCTCCTCCTCGCGCCGGCGTACGTCGAGACGGCCACCGACCGCCTCGAGCCGGTGCCGCATCCCGTCGAGCCCCGACCCCCGCTCGCCCGACGCCGAGGCGACGGCGTTGCGGACCTCGACGCGCAGCTCGTCGGACAGCGAGTCCTCGGGCCAGTGCCGCTCGACGAACACCGGTTCGTCGCGACGGCCGTGCCGCACGGCGTTGGTGAGCATCTCCTGCAGCACGCGGTAGGCCGTCACCTCGAGCTCCGGGGGCAACGGCCGCGCGGTGCCGATCTCGCGCACCACGACCTCGTGGCCACCGGCGCGGACGCCGTCGACGAGGGTGTCCAGGGGCCTCGTGGCCGCCGGGGAGTCCGGTGCGGAGAGCACCTGGCGCACGTCCTGCAACGACGACCGGGCTGAGCTCGCGATGGTCGCCATCGTCTGCTTGAGCCTGGCCGGGTCCTCGTCGGAGAGGTACTGCGCCGACTCGGCCTGGGCGAGGATGACGGCCAGGGAGTGCCCCACGACGTCGTGGACGTCGCGCGCGAGCCGCGCCTGCTCGTCGCGCAACCGGGCGATCTCGCGCGCCTGCTCGGTCTGCTCGAACGCGGCGGCTGCCTGCTCCTCCGCCCGCTCCTGGGACGCCTGCGAGTCGCGGGCCCGGGAGGCGTAGCGGACGGTGAGCCCGGCGAGCCAGGGTGCGGTCAGGACGGTACCGACCGCGGCCAGGCCGGTCGCGAGGCCGCCGGTGCTGCTGGCGTAGTAGAGGTCGCTGATCCGCTGCCCGACGGGGGACACCGAGAAGGTGTCGTAGCCCTGGCCGACGAGGGTGAGGACGCCGGCGACGACGACGAGCGGGATCGACAGACCGCCGGCGACGACGGTCGTGGCCCGGCCCCACCGCGCGGTCCCGAACATCACCGCGACCAGGGAGATCTCGATGAACATGGGTGGGACGCCGTAGACCAGGTGCATCCCGGTCAGCAGCCAGGCCAGGGCGAGGCCCACCGAGGGGAGCCGGCGGCACAGGGTCACCGCAACGGCGGTGACGCAGGCGACGACGAGCAGGTCGGACCGCGAGCCGACGAAGAGCGTGGTCGTCGCGCTCTCGGCGGCACCCACCACGAGCACGGTGGCGCCGACGCCGAGCTCGGGACCCCACGCACGCAGGCCCTGCGCTGCTCCAGCCGTCACCGCGGTGACCCTACCGAGCAGCGACGAGGGCGTCGCGCACGAGGAGGTCGAGGAGGTCGGGGTACGCCAGCCCGGCGGCCGCGAACATCCGCGGCACCTGGGACTGCGCGGTGAAGCCGGGCATGGTGTTGACCTCGTTGAGCACCGGGCCGTCCTCGGTCCAGAAGAAGTCGACCCGCGCGACCCCGGCGCAGCCGAGGGCGTCGAACACCGCCACCGCGGCGTCCTCCAGGGTCTTGGTGGCGGCCTCGTCGAGCACGGCCGGGATGCGGAGGTCGGCGTGGCCGCCGTACTTGTCGTCGTAGCCGAAGATGTCGCCCGGACGGGCGGTGACCACCTCGAGGGTCGGGGCGACCACGCGGCTGCCGTCGGGGCGGGCCAGCACGGCCACGTCGACCTCGCGGCCGACGACGACGTCCTCGACCAGCACCCGGTCGTCGAGGGCGAAGGCGGCCGCCAGCGCCACGTCGAGCCCGTC
>CALRVO020000166.1:0-7877 GCA_943371595.1 Sphingomonas paucimobilis | reverse complement strand
CAGGGGCAGACCGACGTCGGAGGCCGTGAGCACCTCGCCGGCCAGCTCGCCGAAGCCCGACCCGACCTGGGTGGCGAGCATCGCGCCGACGGCCTTGCCGAGGATGCCCATGAGGGGCGCGGCCTGGGCGGCGGCCTCGGGCGGCAGGGCGCCGCTGAGCCCGTGGACCGACTGCTCGGCGACCGGCTCGACCAGGACCTTCCAGACGTCGAGGGTGCCGACGATCCACTCGGCGCGGCTCCACGCCGCCGTCGAGGTGACGCCGGAGGGGAACTCGGTGGCCTCGTCGAGCCAGTGGTCGGCCAGGCGCACGGCGTCGGCGACGGCGGCGGCCTGCTTGGCCGTCGGGGTCGGGTCGGGGCTCTGGGCCACGGCCTTGCGGGCGATGTCGACGGCGACGTCCCAGTTGAGGGCCCCGTCGTAGGGCTGCATCAGCGACTGGATCTGGCCGAACAGGGCCCCCAGGTCGGGCATGCCGGCGCCACCGGGACCACCGGAGCCACCCAAACCGGCCAGCCCGCCCAACCCTCCTAGCTTGCTCAGGTCGAAGCCGCCGCCGCCGAAGAGGTGCTCGAAGGGCGTGCCCTTGAACGGGTTGGGCTGCTCGTCGTCGGGCTGGTCACTCATGCCCCAACCGTACGCCGCACGCATAGGCTGCGTTCGTGACCTCCAGCACCGCCGCCGGCACCGTCCGCCTCGTCGAGATCCGTGACACCCCGCTCGTCGTCGACGACGTGCTCGCCAGCCTCGACGAGGACGTCGACGGCGGGGTGACCCTCTTCGTCGGCAAGGTCCGTGACCACGACGGCGGGCGGGCCGTGAGCGGCCTCGACTACTCGGCCCACCCCACGGCCCTCGACCGGCTGCGAGAGGTGTGCGAGCTCGTCGCCTCGCGTCACGACGTCCACGGTGTCGCGGCGATCCACCGGGTCGGCCGTCTCGCGATCGGCGACCTCGCCGTCGTCATCGGCACGGCTGCCGCCCACCGCGGCACCGCGTTCGAGGCCTCGCGCGACCTCATCGACACCCTCAAGGAGCAGGTGCCGATCTGGAAGCACCAGGTCTTCGCCGACGGCTCCGACGAGTGGGTCGGCACGCCGTAGCGCGTCCGCCGGATCGCCCGGCCGGCGACCTACCCTCGACAGCATGGTCCTGCTCTGGCTCGCGCCCACGGTCGTCGTGACGGTCGTCGCGATGCTCTGGGTGTCGTGGGCCGGGCGAGAGGGCCGCGGCGAGGTCGACCGCGAGGTCGCGCTGCGGCGGATGGCCCAGGCCCTCGACCCGGCCCCGCGACGCGGACTCGCGCGCCTGGCCCGGCGCCGGCCGCTGCCGTCGTACGTCGCCCCGCCGCGTCGAGAGCGCAGCACCGGCATCGCCGTGCGCCCCTCCCGACCGGTCGCCCCGCGCGAGCAGCAGCGCCGCGCCTCCTGACGTCGTCGTACGCCGCCTGCGGCGAGCCCGCACTACCAGGCAGCGCGAGTGCGCGGTGCGAGCCCACCGGTCGGGACCGGTATTGGAGCCGGATGAGAGGCTGTAACCCATGAGCCAGCGTCTGATCGCAGCCGTCATCGCGGTCCCCGCGGTCATCGCGCTGTTCGTCTACGCCTGGGTCAGCCCGCTGCCCTACGCCTACTACCAGCCCGGCACCACGATCGACGTGCTCGGCACCGACCAGGGCGACGCCGAGGTCATCCAGGTCGACGGGGCCAAGACCTACCCCGACGACGGGCAGCTGCGGATGACGACCGTGCAGGTCTCCCCGGCGGCCGAGGAGGGCGAGGAGGGCGGCGCCAGCCTGGTCGACCTGATCTCGACGTGGGCCAACAGCGACAACGCCGTCTACCCCTACGACGTGGTGCACCCCGAGGGCGAGACCCGCGAGAGCAACCGCGAGGAGGGGCAGCTGCAGATGGCGACCTCGCAGGACGCCGCGGTGGAGGTGGCGCTGTCCGAGATGGGCATCGACGTGCCCCAGGTGCTGGCGGTCACCGCGGTGACCCCGGGCAAGCCCGCCGAGAAGGTGCTCGAGGTCGACGACGTCATCCGCACCATCGGTGGCACGACGATCGACGACGCCCAGCAGCTCTACGACCTGATCAGCGACAGCCCTGCCGGCGAGCCGCTGAGCATCGGCATCACCCGTGGCGGCAAGGACCTCGAGGTCTCGGTGACTCCGGTCGAGGAGGGCGGGCGCTCGGTGGTCGGCATCACCCCCGAGGTGGCCGAGTACGAGTTCCCGTTCGAGGTCAAGATCAACATCAACCCCGCCATCGGCGGCCCGAGCGCCGGGCTGATCTTCTCCCTGGCCGTCTACGACACCCTGACCGAGGGGTCGCTGACCGGGGGGCGCGAGATCGCCGGCACCGGTGAGATCGCCCCCAACGGCGCGGTCGGGCCGATCGGCGGCATCCAGCAGAAGATCGCGGGGGCCCGCGACGACGGCGCCGAGCTCTTCCTGGTCCCGATCGACAACTGCGCCGACGCCCTCGAGGCCGACAACGGCGACATGCGCCTGGTCATGGCCCAGACGATGAGCGACGTCCGCGTCGCCCTCGAGGCCTACGCCAAGGACGGCGACCCCGCCGTCCTCCCGTCCTGCGAGGACGCCCCTTCCATCCTCTCCGGAGCCGCCTCATGAGCGAGACCGACCGCACCGAGACCCCGCTGACCGCCGACCCGCGGTGGGGCGACCTCGACGCCGACCCGGCCCTGGCCAGCGCCGTGCTCGAGATCGAGCGGCACCTCGCCGCCGACGGCTGGGACCAGCCGGCCCGTCTCTACGCCCTGGTCGACACCGCCGAGCTCGTCACCCAGGAGCCCGCCCTGGCCGCGGCGATGGGCCTGGACGCCGACGCCGAGCGAGGGTCGCTGACCGCGGTCGAGCAGGAGATGGTCGACCCCGCGACGCCGCTGGAGCAGGTCCTCGAGTCGATCGTGTGGCCGCCCACCGTCACCGGCTGCGCGGTGATGGTCGAGCGCCTGGTGCTCCCGCCCGGCTCCGACGACGAGCTGCCCGACGACGTCGAGGCGGCGCAGGCGTTCGCCCGCGAGCACCCCGACCGCCAGGAGGTGCGCATCGTCGCCGGCGCGACCCGCACCGGGTCGACGTACTGCGCCCTGCGCCTCAAGGCCCACGACGACGACACCTCGGTCGTCGGCGGGCTCGACCTGGTCCCCGGCCTGCTCAACCTGCTGGGTGCCACCCTGGACGACGACACCGTCGACCTCCCGCCCGACCTCCCGCCCGACACGCCCAGCACCACCGACACGCACGACGACAAGGACGAGACGCCGTGAGCGAGCTGTTCGACGACGACCCCCGGGCCACCCCGCCCCCGCGCACGTCCGGCGGGCGCTCGCGCGCCCTGCTGATCACCGCGGTGGCCCTCGTCGTCGCGATCTTCGCGCTGACGGGCTTCGCCTCGATCTACACCGACCGGCTGTGGTACCAGTCCGCCGGCTACGGCCAGGTGTTCAGCACGATGCTGTGGACCAAGGTAGTGCTGTTCCTGGTCTTCGGGGGCCTGCTCGGCGGCGCCGTGGCGCTCAACATCTACCTCGCCTACCGCTTCCGGCCGCTGTTCCGGCCGACCTCGCGCGAGCAGTCCAGCCTCGACCGCTACCGCGACGTGGTCACCCCGATCCGCACCTGGCTGGTCGTCGGCATCGCCCTGGTCGTCGGCGCGTTCGCCGGCGCCTCCGGGGTGAGCCACTGGCGCACCTACCTGCTGTGGCGCAACGGGCCCTCGGTGGGCTCCGACGACGCCTACTTCAACAAGGACATCGGGTTCTACCTGTTCGACCTGCCCTGGTGGCACTTCGTCGTCGACTTCACGATGGCGACGATGGTGCTGGCGATCATCGCGGCCCTGGCCACCCACTACCTCTACGGTGGCATCCGGCTCCAGGCCACCCAGGACCGGCTCTCCGGCTCGGCGCAGGCCCAGCTCTCCGTGCTGCTCGGACTGTTCGTGCTGGCCAAGGGTGTCGACTACTACCTCGACCGCTTCGACCTGGTGACGCAGAAGAACCGGCTGTTCACCGGCATGAACTACACCGGCGAGAACGCCGTGCTGCCCGCCAAGAACATCCTGATGGCGGTCGCGGTGATCTGCGCGGTCCTGTTCTTCCTCAACGTCTGGCGCCGGACCTGGCAGCTGCCCTCGGTCGGTCTGGCGCTGCTGGCGCTGTCGGCGATCCTGATCGGGATGATCTTCCCCGCGGTCGTCCAGCAGTTCCAGGTCAAGCCGTCGGAGGCTGACAAGGAAGAGCCCTACATCCAGAACAACATCGACGCCACCCAGCAGGCCTACGACATCGCCGACGTCGAACCCACGCCCTACTCGCCCAACACCGACCTGCAGAAGGTCGTGCAGGCCAACCTGCTCGAGGCGACCAGCACGACACCGGTGATGGACCCCAAGCTCGTGTCACCGGCGTTCGAGGCGCTGCAGCAGCAGTTCGGCTACTACTCCGTGCCGCCGGTCCTCGACGTCGACCGCTACGAGATCGACGGCAAGGACCGCGCCATGGTGCTGGGCGTCCGCGAGCTCGACCAGTCCGGGCTGAGCGAGGACGCGCGCAACTGGTCCAACCTGCACACCGTCTACACCCACGGCAGCGGCATCATCGCGGCCTACGCCAACCAGCGTGACCGCTCCGACGCCTTCAGCACCGACACCACGACCGACGCCTCGGCGGCCACCTCCGGGCGCATCGAGTGGGCCCAGGGGCGCAGCAACGAGGACGACCTCACCGAGTCGCTCGGCCTCGACAGCTACGAGAGCCGCATCTACTACGGCGAGCGCAGCCCCGACTACTCCGTGGTCGGCAAGGCCGAGGCCGACGACGAGGACGTCGAGCTCAACCTCCCGGTCCCGGGCTCCGACCTGGGCGATGCCACGACGTACGGCGGGGACGGCGACGCCTCGGTGGGCGGCACCTTCAACCAGCTGATGTTCGCCATCAAGTTCGGTGAGCCCAACTTCCTGCTGTCCGGGCGCGTCAACGAGAGCTCGAAGGTGCTCTTCGTGCGCGACCCCCGCGAGCGGGTCGAGAAGGTCGCGCCGTGGCTCAACGTCGACACCGACGCCTACCCGGCGCTGGTCGACGGCAAGATCCTGTGGATCGTCGACGGCTACACCACGACCGACCGTTACCCCAACGCCCAGCGCGAGTCGTTCGACGCGATGATCAAGGACGCCCTGCAGACCGACACCGGGCTGCAGACCGTGCCGACCGACGAGATCAACTACATGCGCAACGCGGTCAAGGCCACCGTCGACGCCTACACCGGTGAGGTCTCGCTCTACGCCTGGGACGACACCGACCCGATCCTCAAGGCGTGGCGCGAGGTCTTCCCCGGCAGCGTCAAGGACCAGGACGAGATGTCCGAGCAGCTGCTCGAGCACGTGCGCTACCCCGAGGACCTCTTCAAGGTCCAGCGCTACCAGTACGCCCGCTACCACGTGCAGTCGGCCAACGACTGGTACGAGAACAACGACCGCTGGGCGGTGCCGGTCGACCCGCAGGCGACCAACACCTTCCAGGCGCCCTACCGGCTGTTCGTCGACGACGTGGCCACCGGCGAGGCCGACGCGGCGACCGACGACCCGTCGGTGAGCGACCCCACGGCCAACTTCGCGCTGACCTCGGTCTACGTGCCGTTCAACCGCGACAACTTGGCCTCCTTCGTGTCCGTCGACTCCGACGGCACCAGTCCCGACTACGGCAAGCTCAGCGTGCTCGAGCTGAGCAACGCCGAGTCCGACGACGAGAACGACCAGACGTCGGGTCCGGGGCAGGTGGCCAACGAGTTCATCAACGACACCGACATCAACGATGCGCTGCTGCCGCTGAAGAACAGCGGCGCCAAGGTGACCTACGGCAACATGCTCACGCTGCCGGTCCAGGACGGGCTGATGTACGTCCAGCCGGTCTACGCCCAGAACCAGAGCAGCAACGCCAGCTATCCCGAGCTGCGCTACGTGCTGGTCAAGTACGGCGACGAGATCGGCTACGGCACCAACCTGCAGCTGGCGATCCGCAACCTCTACGGCGGCTCGCCGACCGTCCCGACCGACCCGGGCACCGGCGGGCCCACCCCCGGTCCGTCCGGCGGCGAGCAGACCCTGCAGGAGCTGCTGGACTCGTCGCTCGACTCCGCGATCGCGGCCTTCTCCCGGGCCGAGGCGCTCAAGGCCGACGGCGACTTCGCCCAGTACCTGGTGCAGGTCGACCTGGCCCAGAAGGCCCTCGACCGGGTCGCGGGCTACCGCCAGCAGATCGAGGACGGTGCCGACCCCGACAAGGCCCCGCCGGGCCAGTCGTCGGGCCAGCCGTCCGCCGGGCCGACCGACGGCACCACCGACGAGCCGACGGGGGCGTCGGGCGCCGCCACGACCGAGCCGTCGGCCGCCGCCACTCCCTGACGTCGAAGGGGGAGCCCTCCCCGGGGCGCGGGTGACCCGCTCGTTCTCCGGGAGGGGTCGTGAGTGGGTAGGATTCGCTCCGCGTCCTGCTGCCGTCGCACCGACGGATTCCGCCTCCTAGAACCCCGGAGCCCATGCCCTCGTCCTCCGCCTACTCCAGCGCCACGGAGCAAGCAGCCAAGCTGCGCCGCGACGCGGAGATGGCTGCGGCCGAGCAGGCGGCCGAGCGGATCGTCGCCGAGGAGCTCGCGACCGAGGCGATCCAGGCCCGCACCGTCGCCGAGCGCGCGGCCAAGGAGCACGCCGAGGCGGCAGCCGCGGCCCACGAGGCCCGCACCGCCGCCGAGACCGCTGCGGCGACGTACGCCGAGCAGCGCCGGCAGGCCGAGGAGGCCGCGACCCGCGCCGCGCTGACCCGCGAGGCGGCCGAGCGCTCGGCCCGCGACCACGTCGAGCTGGCCGAGTCCGAGGCGGCCAAGCGCTCCTCGGCCGAGCGGCACGCCTCCGAGCTGGCCGAGCGTGTCGTCAGCACCCTCGCGGAGCGCGAGACCGCTGAAGCGGCCGCCCGGCGTGAGGCGCTCAACGCCCAGGAGGCCTCGGCCGCGCGTGCCCGCGCCGAGGAGAACGCGAAGTACCTCGCCGAGCTGGCCGAGCAGGCCCTCGCCGACCGCGCCGAGAGCGAGCGCCGCGCGCTCGAGCTGTCCGAGGCGGCCGTCGTCGCCGCCGACGAGCACCTCACGATGCTGCGCGAGGCCCACGAGGAGCGAGAGCGGCTCGAGCGGGTCGCGCGCGAGCAGGTCCGGGCCCGCACGTCGGCCGAGGAGGCTGCCCAGCGCCAGGCCACCCTGGCCGCCGACGCCCAGCAGGCCGCGCGTGACGCCGAGCTGCGGGCCCGCAGCGTCGCCGACCAGGCCGCGGCCAAGGCCGAGGAGCACGCCGCCTTCGCGCGGCACGCCCTCGCCGAGCGGGAGACGGCCGAGGCGGCGCTCACCGAGCTGGCCGACGCCCGGCGTGCGGCCGAGCAGTCCGCGGCGGAGCAGGCGGCCCTGGCCGAGCAGGCGATGCTCGCCCGCACCCACGCCGAGGACCGCGCCCGCGAGCTGGCCGACACCGCCAGCGCGTCGGCGGAGGAGTACGCCGAGTTCGTCCGGCGCGCGGGGCTCGACCGCGACGAGCTGCAGGCCGTCGCCACCGAGCAGACCAAGGCCCGCACCCGCGCCGAGGAGATCGCCGCCGAGCAGGCCGAGCTTGCCCGCCTCGCCCACGTCGAGGCGACCCAGGCCGCCGAGATGGCCCAGCAGGTCGCCGCGACCGCGGCCGACGCGGCCGAGGAGCACGCCGTCTTCGCCCGCCAGGCGCTCGAGGAGCGCCGCGCGATCGAGGCCCGCGTCGCCGAGATGGCCGAGGCCCGCCGGGTGGCCGACGAGGCCGCCGCGATGCAGGCCG
>CALRVO020000165.1:0-7918 GCA_943371595.1 Sphingomonas paucimobilis | reverse complement strand
CCCTGCTCTACCTCGGCGTCTGCTTCGTGCTCACCGGCATGGTCAGCTACACCGACCTCTCCGAGGGCGCGCCGATCTCCGACGCGTTCGGCCAGGTCGGCCTGGGCTGGGCCAAGGTCCTGGTCGGCATCGCCGCGGTCGCGGGTCTCACGTCGGTGATCCTGGTCGAGCTCGTGGCCGTGCCGCGGATCCTGTTCGCGCTGAGCCGCGACGGGCTGCTCCCCGCCGCCGTGGGCCGGGTCAACGCCAAGACCAGCACCCCGTTCGCGGCCACCGTCGTGGTGACCGTGGTGATCGGTGTCGTCGCCGCTTTCGTGCCGATCGACGTGCTGGCCGAGATGGTCAGCATCGGCACCCTGTTCGCCTTCACCGTGGTCGCGATCGCCGTCGCCGTCCTGCGACGTACGAAGCCCGATATGGAGCGACCGTTCCGCACCCCGCTGGTGCCGCTGGTGCCGATCGCGTCGGCGGTGTCGTGCGTCGGTCTGATGTCGGCCCTGGCCGTGGAGACCTGGCTGCGCTTCCTGGTCTGGCTGGTCGTCGGTCTGGCCATCTACTTCTTCTACGGCCGCAAGAACTCCCTGCTGGAGAAGACCGAGTCGGCGACCCATGCCCGGGCGGACACCGCGCCCCGCTGAGCGGGTACGCCGATTGCTCGGCCTCGGCTCGCGGTCAGGGATGCTGACGCCGCAGCGGCGCGCAACCGCGGCGCACGAGCGACGTCGTCGCTAGCGCCTCCGGCAGGATTCGAACCTGCGACACCTGGTACCGGAAACCAGTGCTCTATCCCCTGAGCTACGGAGGCTCGCGCCGCTCCAACGTCGAGCAGTGCGGTGCGGTGCGGACACTACCGGTCCCGGACCGGAACCAGGAACCCGGTGGGTCGTGGAGGGGCGCCACCGTCCTAGCCGTACCCGCCGGCTGGTGGGACGCCGGGTGCCTCGTCCTCGCGAGCTCGACCCGGGGGCACGTCGCGCTCGAGCCAACCCGAACGGTGGGCGAGAGCGACCGCCTCGAGCTGCGTGTTGACGCCGAGCTTGGTGAGCACGCCGCGTACCTGGCTGCGCACCGTTGCCTCCGAGACGCACCAGGCGGCCGCGATGCGCGCCACGCCGCTGCCGCTGGCGAGCGCACGGAGCACCTGCCCTTCTCGGCTGCTGAGACGGGCGAAGGGCCGGAGCACGTCCACCTGCTGTCGACGGCGCGTCCGGGCGGCCCCGACCATGTCGCGACGTTGCTGGACGGTCATCACCGACTCACCGCGCGCCGCCGCCACGACCGTCCGGCTCAGGTCGTGCATCGCGACGCTCTTGTGCACTGCCCCCACGGCTCCCAGCTGGAGCGCGTAGGCGGTGCGGTCGGGGTCTTCGGTCCCGGTGAGCACGAGGACGCGAGCGCCGGTAGCCACCAGCGAGGGAACGAGCTCTGCTCCGTCCCCGATCGGCGCGCCCAGGTCGAGGTCGAGGAGCACGAGGTCGGCGGCGGCGTCCTCGGTGCTGCGCACGACCGCGGCGGCCGACGTCGTCGATGCCGGGATCGCCTCCACTCCATCGAGTCGCAGAGCGATGACCAGCGCCTGTGCCAGCAGCTCGTGGTCGTCCACGACGACCACGCGGAGCGCGTCGGTGGAGTCCTCGGAGGCCGTCATGACCCCGACCGGGTCAGGCTGAGGTGCGGCGCTCGCCCGTCGTCGCCACCGGGGGCCACGTGAGGGGCCCCTGCACCCGGTCGGTCCGGCGTGATCAGCTGCTCCAGCTGGTGCAGGCTGCGCAGCGCCGCGTCACGCAGGATCCGCTCGGTGCCCTCGTCGAGTGCTCGATCGTGGCTGCACAACAGCTCGAGGGCGAAACGGGCCGACGTGCAGGTGCTCCGGACGTCGTGGTCGTGCTTCCGGGCCGCGTCGTGCTGCGCGACACCCGTACGGACCTCGCGCCGCGCGTCGCGCGGGGTGCGGCCGCTACCTGGATCGACCTGGCGGGGAGCCATCGAGCCACAGGTGACCTGGACGACCCGGTAGCCGGTGAGCGCCGCCACGGCGACGGCAGCCAGGCTGGCGTACCCGGGTTGGGTGCCGTCCAGGGCCCGGAGCACGTGGATGCCGCTCCACAACAGCGCCAGCTGCCAGGCGCGCCAGGGTCCGATGCCTTCGTCGTCCCTCACGGCCAGCAGCAGGGCGCACCCCCACCACGTCACCACGAGCCCCGTCTCCGCGAGCACGCGCGTCGCAGGGTCGGCCTCCATCGTGTCGCCGAGCCGGGTCTGCAGCAGCGAGAGGACGGCGAGGCCCACGAACACCACGAAGAGACCAGCACCGAGCAGGTGGACGGGGCGGCGGACTCGCCACAACAGCAGGGTGCAACAGACCACGGTCACCATGCCGCGCCCACACCAGCCCAGGAGCGAGGCAGGGGTGCCGGGCTCGAGCAGACGGGTCAGAGGTCCGACGAGGCTGTACGCCGCCAGGCCCAGCAGGACCGCCCCCGGCCAGGTCGCAGCCCTCGCGTCCGGTGCGCGGCCGCTGTCCTCGGTGCCGTGACGGACGACCAGAAGGAGCAGTCCGGCACCACCCAGCCCGAGGGCCCCGGCCACTCCGGTGACGGCGACGACGCTCATCAGGACTTGGTCCACCGCCTCGGCGGGCCGTCTCGCCAGAGGAGCCGCCGCGACGCTGATCACCGCAGCCTCGCACGCGAGGACGGTGAGCATCAGCGTGGTTCTGCGCCGAGCGGCACTCGACCTGCTCTCGCGATCGATCCGGTTCATCCAGCCCCCCCGGGTACAGGGGAGACGCGCCCGAAGCATGCCCCCGAGCCGCCCCCCGCGGCGTGGCCAGCATCGTCAACGCTCGTGGGGCGGGCAGCCGAAACGCTCAATTCGGGACTTTGGTCCCGTCACTCGTCTAGACCACCGGGCGGCGCCGATCAGACAGGCTCCCTGGTCCCCTCGCCCTGAGCGTCACTCGCAATCGACGAGGTGGCCGGGGCCGCGTCCGGCGTCGCACCGGTCCGACCCCTCGCCGCCCTGCACGACATCGGCGCCGTTTCCGCCCCGGAGGTCGTCGTCACCTCCGCCGCCCAGCATCGTGTCGCGGCCGTTGCCGCCCTCGAGGAGGTCGTCACCCTCACCGCCGACGAGGCAGTCGCCCGCGTTGCCCGCGACGAGCCGGTCGGAACCGTCGAGACCGATCAGCACCTGAGGTCGATTGCCTCCGCGCAGGACATCGTCGCCAGCGGTGCCGACCACGACGGCTGCGTACCGGGAAGCGTCGCCGCACTCCTCCGGGACGTCCTGACCCCAGGTCCCCGCACCGGTCTCGACCGAGAGCGAACCCTCGTCGGACCACCGTGCGTAAGTGACGGAGTGGTCGGTGAGCGCCGCTCCCAGGGTGAACGAGGCTGCCGCGACGAGCAGTGCCGTCGCGAGTCGATCAGGCCGGCGCACGATGATCGTCCCCGATGCCGACAGTCCGTGGCGCCTCGGCGCTCTCGATCGTGACGGGACCCGCGAAGACGACGACCTCGGCATCGGGGTCGACGGCCGAGACCGCCTCGGCCAGCACGGTGGCCTCGATCCTGCTCAGCCGGACGAGGACCGCTCCGTCCTCCAGGGTGTGTGTGCGAGGCACGGTCCGGACCCGCGACGAGCGATCTCGAGCTGCCGCCACGAACTGCGCCACGGCGTAGGCGCCGAGCAGCAGGACCATGAGGCCGGCGGTGCCTCCGCTGCTCTGCACGAGGTCGCGCGCCGACCCGAGGTAGGGCACGTGGAAGACCACCTCCCCGCGGACCGCGTCGGCAGGTACCGGTTCGGTGTCCGCCCCTCGGTTCGCGTCGCCCTTGAAGACGAAGGTGGTGGGGGAGGTGCTGTCGTCGACGCTCACGATCCTGTGCGTGATGTAGGCGTCCTGCTCGGGGCTGACCTGGTAGGTCGCCACGTCGCCCACCTGCAGCGTGCCGGGGTCGACGGGTCGGATGACCACGACCGAACCCACCGGGATGTCCGGTGTCATCGACCCCGTCAGCACGGTCAGTGCGGCGCCGCCGCCCACCAGCCGCGGAGCGACGAAGAGGGTCAGGACCGCCAGGACGACGGCCGAGACGACCGCCACCAGCGCCAGACGTCCACACCACTGCAGAAGGAAGCGACAGGTCGCAGCCGCCCGACGGTTCACGATCACAGGTCCTCCCGGGGTGGGGCGCCGCGATGACGGCGTCCGCTCCAGCCTGACCGTGCGCCGGCCACGCGGGCATCCACCATCGTGATGATCGGTGGCTGCTCCACGTTCATCGAACGTGAGGATGCCGCCAGCTGCGCCCTCGACCGAGATTGGTCCAGCCTCGGCGCGTCGCCGGGGATCCATCCAGGAGGGGACCCCATCAACATGAACAACAAGCTGATCAAGGCATCTGTGGCAGGCGTCGCAGCACTCGCGATCGCAGCGGGCGGCAGCACCTTCGCCCTGTGGAGCGACTACGACGTGCTCGGCGGCAGCCAGGCCGGTGCGGAGGAGCTCTCGTTGGTGATCGGAGAGCCGAACTCTCAGAACTTCGACAACATGAAGCTGGCGCCCGGCGTGGGCAACGACTTCGAGTTCGTCGTCGCGTCACGGACCGGTCAGACGATCCCCACGGCCGACCTGAGGATGCAGCTCACCAACCTGCAGTCCGTCGAGGACGGCTGCACCTCGGCCAACTCCGAGGACGACGTGGACGACTGCGAGTCCAACCTCGAGGGAGACTTCGACGACGAGGCTCGGATCATCATCAACGCCTCGCAGCCGCTGGCCGCGTCGGTCTCCGACCCGTGCAACAGTCAGGCCTACCCGAGGGGTTCCCGCCAGACCTCGATCTCCCTCCGCGATCTGTTCAACGCCCCGAATCCGGTCAAGCTCCTGCCCGCCGGGACCTACCTGGCGCCCGGTCAGCAGGTCTGCGTCTCGATGGGGCTCAACATGCCGACGAGTGCGACGAACGCGTCGCAGGGCGACTCGGCGAGCTTCGACCTGAAGTTCCTGCTCGACCAGGTCATCGTGCCGGTGCCGTGACGGGTGCGCTGGTCCCTTCACGGCACACCCGGACTCCGGGCCGGCGCACCCGCACCGCCTCGCGAGCCCGCACCCTTCGGTGCGGGCTCGTGGTCTGCGCCGCGCTCCTGCTCGTCGGGCAGCCGAGAGCCGACGCTGACAGCGACTGGCTGCAGATCGAGGTGGTCGGCGGCGGACCGCTGCGATTCGACGCACTCGCCCCGGGGATCAGCTCGACCCAGGAGCTGATCCTGGTCACCGCCACAGCGGGGCCCACCCGGTTGTACCTCTCGCTCACGGACGTGGCGGAGTCGGAGAACAGGTGCCTGGTCCAGGAGCAACGCGCCGGGGACGCGTGCGACGAGGACGGAGGCGAGCTGCTGCCGTCGCTGACGATGCGTGTCGAGCGCTTGGACGGCACCGCCCCCCTTCTCGTCGAGCGGCGGCTGATGGACCTCACAGCGGACCGTGTCGATCTCGGGATGGCCCGTCCAGGGTCACCGCTCCGGTTGCGTCTGTCGATCTGGCCCGACCGCTCTGCGGCGAACGACACCATGACTGACAGCGTTCGGTTCGAAGCACGATGGGCGGCCTCCGGGATGACCGCCGTGCTGCCCGCTCAGGGCGTGGCAGGCGGACCAGATGGTCCGTTCCAGTCGGTGACCGGATCGCTGCCCGACACGGGGGCGCCTGTCGGGCCGACGCACCTCGGTGTGGCGATCGCGCTGCTGGTGGGCGGTGTCGTGCTGCTGCGCCGGAGGACCCGAACGAGCCTGACGACGGGTGAAACCGATGCGGGGGCGAAGCCGCCGCGCCGATAGGCTTGGCGGGTGAATCCGGCTCAGCTGTCTGCCACCGTCGTCGACGCCCTCACCTCGCTCGTCGGGCGCGGTGACCTGGTGCTGCCCGACGGCGTGCCGGCCGAGGTCACCGTCGAGCGACCGCGCGACAAGAGTCACGGCGACTACGCCACCAACGTCGCGCTCAAGCTGGCCAAGAAGGCCGGCACCAACCCGCGGGCGTTCGCCGACCTGCTGGCGCAGGAGCTGCGCCGGGCCGACGGCATCGCCGCCGTCGACGTCGCCGGACCCGGGTTCATCAACCTCACCGTCGCTGCCGACGCCCAGGGTCAGGTGGCCGCCGACGTCGTGGCCGCCGGTCCGCGGTTCGGTTCCTCCGACCTGCACGCCGGCGAGAAGGTCAACCTCGAGTTCGTCTCGGCCAACCCGACCGGTCCGCTCCACATCGGGGGCGTGCGGTGGGCCGCGGTGGGTGACGCCCTGGGCCGCATCTTCACCATGACGGGCGCCGAGGTGACGCGCGAGTACTACTTCAACGACCACGGCGCCCAGATCGACCGGTTCAGCCGGTCGCTGCTGGCCAACGCCCTCGGCGAGGAGGCGCCCGACGACGGCTACGCCGGCGACTACATCACCGAGATCGCCGCCGCGGTGGTCGCCCAGCGGCCCGAGGCACTGACCCTGCCGCGCGAGGAGGCCAACGAGGTCTTCCGGGCGGTCGGCGTCGACATGATGTTCGCCGAGATCAAGCAGTCGCTGCACGACTTCGGCGTCGACTTCGACGTCTACTTCCACGAGGACGAGCTGCACAAGAGCGGTGCCGTCGACACCGCGGTCGCGCGGCTCACCGAGCTGGGCAACACCTACGAGAAGGACGGCGCCCTGTGGCTGGCCACCGAGAGGTTCGGTGACGACAAGGACCGCGTGATCATCAAGTCCGACGGGCAGGGCGCCTACCTGTCGGGCGACCTGGCCTACTACCTCGACAAGCGCAGCCGGGGCTTCGACCGCTGCTTCATCATGCTGGGTGCCGACCACCACGGCTACGTCGCCCGGATGATGGCGATGTGTGCCGCCTTCGGCGACACCCCGCACGTCAACCTCGAGATCCTCATCGGCCAGATGGTCAACCTGCTCCGCGACGGCGAGCCGCTGCGGATGTCCAAGCGCGCCGGCACAGTGGTGACCATCGACGACCTCGTCGGCGCCATCGGGGTCGACGCCGCGCGCTACGCGCTGGCGCGCTACTCCTCCGACTCCACCATCGACCTCGACCTCGACCTGTGGGCCCGCCAGACCAACGACAACCCGGTCTTCACCGTGCAGTACGCCCACGCCCGGGTCTCCAGCCTGCTGCGCAACGCCGCCTCGCTCGGCGTCGTGGCCGAGTCCCACCCCGAGCTGCTCACCCACGAGAAGGAGGGCGTGCTGCTGCGGTCGCTGGCCGACTTCCCCCGGGTCGTCGCGAGCGCGGCCGAGCTGCGCCAGCCCCACCGCGTCGCGCGCTACCTCGAGGAGCTCGCCGGCACCTACCACCGCTTCTACGACAGCTGCCGGGTCCTGCCGATGGGCGACGAGGAGACCAGCGAGCTGCACCGTGCGCGGCTGCTCCTGGTCGACGCCACCCGCGTGGTGCTGTCCAACGGCCTCGGCCTGCTCGGGGTCACCGCGCCCGAGCGGATGTGAGGAGCCGGTCATGAGCACCACCCACGAAGCCGGCTGGGCGCACGCGCCCGGAGCCCTGCGCGGTCCCGCCTGGCTCAGCCCCCCGGCAGACCCCAACGCCCTGGTCCCCTCGCTGTGGAGCAGCACCGCCCGCAAGGTCGACGGCGACCTGGTCGTCGGGGGAGTGGCCGTGGCCGACCTGGTGGCCGAGCACAACACGCCCGCCTACGTCCTCGACGAGGCCGACTTCCGGGCCCGTGCCCGGGCGTTCCGCGACGGCTTCGCCGACTACGACGTCTACTACGCGGCGAAGGCCTTCCTCTGCGTCTCGGTCGCGCGGTGGGTCGTCGAGGAGGGCCTGCGCCTCGACGTGTGCAGCGACGGCGAGCTCACCGTGGCCCTGCGGGCCGGGGTCGACCCCGCGCTGGTC
>CALRVO020000164.1:0-7963 GCA_943371595.1 Sphingomonas paucimobilis | reverse complement strand
CGACGCGGGCCGACCTCATCGGGGGGCGGGCGGCACGGGCAGCACGGGGTGGCGCGAGACGGTCAGGGCCCGCAGGTCGACGACCACCGCCTCGTACGCCGGGCGCGAGGACCGCAGCAGCTCGGCTGCGACCAGCGCGGCCGCGAGCTCGAGGCCGGCCGGTGACGGTGGCGGGACGACGACGCGGCCGCCGGGCGCGGGGGTGGTGCGGGGGTCGGCGGTGCGGTGCCGGGTCGCGGCCTCGCGGCGGGCCGCTACGTCGGGGGCGCCGACGGCGGGCGGGGAGAGCAGGACGTGTCCGTCACTGACCCAGCAGGCGGCGCCGTCGGCGGGCAGGTCGGTGTCGTCGTCGAGGGCGGTGAGCAGGGTGCCATCGGGGTCGAGCGTGCCACCCATGCGGCCCAGCGCCCCGCGGACGGCGCGGGCCAGGACGCCGCCGCCGACGACGGTGTGGCGGGTGGGGGCGACGTCGACGAGGCCGGCCTCGACGAGCCCGCTGAGCGCGTGCGCCGCAGCCGGCGAGGGCGGGGCGCCGCCGTCGACGAGCGCGTCGAGCAGGTGATCGGCGTCGCCCGCGTCGAGGTGGACGTGGTGGTAGGAGTCGCCGACGCGGAGCACGTGCCCGTCGGCGACGGCGAAGAGGTCGACGTCGGGGCGCAGGCGGGCGGACTGCTGGAGGGTCATCGGTGCCTTCGGGCTGGTGGTCTGTGGCAGGGGGGCCGGGTGTCCCCGCGCGTCCAGGGGAGGCGGACGCGCGGGGACGTGGTGCTGGGCCGGTCAGTCGGTCTCGGTGGCCTCGACCTCGTCGAAGGGGTTCTCGACGAGTGCGTTGGAGTGGCCGGCGCTGTGGGTCGAGAGCTGCGTACGGGCGGCGACGGGGCTGAAGAGCTCGTTCATGGTGTTCTCCTTTGGTGAGGGATCGCGGTCCGGTCGGACCACGCGAGGACCGTAGCCCATGATGAGAATCATTCTCAACAACAGGATCAGGAGGCGAGCGTCTTCTCGACGGTGTCGAGCACGAGGCCGAGCGAGATCGTGCCGCGCCCGGTCGCCCAGACCGCGGCGTCGACCTCGACCACGCGGTCGTCGCGGGCCGCGCTCAGTCCGGCCCAGGTCGGGTCGGAGGCCAGTCGCTCCGAGAGGGGTTCGGTGTCGTCGGAGGCCGAGAACGCCTGGGCGAAGACGACGTCGGGGTCGACCGCGGCGATCTGCTCGACCGCGACGCTGGCGAACGGGTCGGCGCCGGCCGGCCAGGGGTAGTCGCTGACCTCGTCCAGCAGCGAGCCGACCGGCGTCTCGACCGAGTCGACCCCGAGGCTGCCCGGCTCGCCGAACATCGACAGCGTCGTCAGGCTGCTGGGCTCGGCCGCGGCGGCCTGGACCCGCTCGGTGAAGGCGTCGGCGACCTCGTCGGCCCGGTCGCGGGTGCCGGTGAGGTCGCCCACCGTGCGCAGGAAGGCCACCGAGTCCTCCCACGAGCGCGGGTCGACGAGGTAGAGCGGCGCGGCCTCCTCCACGGCCGAGCGCAGTCCGTCCTGGGCGCCGGCCAGGCCGATCACCAGGTCGGGCGTGGACAGGACGACGTCCTCGACGTTCTCCTCCCCGAACCCGCCGGTGACCTCGCGCATGTCGGCGTCGGGGCCGGCGTACCGCTCGTCGAGCGCCAGGGCGTCGCGGTAGGCGACCGGGGTGATCCCGAGCTCGGTGAGCGCGTCGACGCAGATCATCGTCAGGCACGCGACCCGCTCGGCGGGCGCGTCGAGGGAGACCTCGACCCCGGTGTCGTCGGTGGCCGCGACCGGTCCGGCGGTGGTGCCGGCCGCGGCGGGGGAGGCGCCGGTGGTGGCGGTGCTGCTGCTGTCGTCGGTCGAGTCGTCGCTGCCGCAGCCGGCGAGGGCGGCGGTGGCCACCAGGCCCGCGAGGGCGAGGGTGGCGGAGCGGGTGGGCTTGCGCATGGGTTCTCCTGTGAGGTTCGATGGAGGCGAAATGATAATCATTCTCAATATGATGAGCCGATCGGGTCTCACGGTGGTCCTCGCGACCCTGGGTGTCGTCGTCCTGGTGACCGCGCTCTGCGTCGGCGACCCGACCGTCGGGCCGGCCGCGGCGCTCGCGGCGCTCGTCGACGGCGCCGACCCGCTGCACACGGCGCTGTGGGAGGTCCGGTTGCCGCGCGTGCTGCTCGGCCTGGTGGCCGGTGCCGGCCTCGGGGTCAGCGGGCTGCTGCTGCAGGACGTGCTTCGCAACCCGATCGCCGGGCCCGAGCTGCTCGGGGTGTCGTCGGGCGCCGCGGTGGTGATGGCGGCGGTCGTGGTGCTCGGCCTGGGGCTCCCGGTCGCCGCCCTGCCGTACGCCGCCCTCACCGGCGCGCTCGTCGCCGGAGCCCTGGTGCTGCTGGCCATCGGCCGGACCCGGTCGCCCGACCACGTCGCCCTGGTGGGCGCCGCGGTGTCGGCGGCCTGCGGGGGCCTGGTGGTCGCGGTCGTCGGCCTCGGCACCCAGGGCAACGTGGTCGTGCTGTTCCGCTACCTGCTGGGCAGCCTGGCCGCGCGGGGGTGGGTGCACCTCGAGGCGGTGCTGCCGTGGCTCGTGCTCGGCATCGCGATGGCCGCGTTGCTGCGCCGGCGCATCGAGACCCTGACCCTGGGCGACGACGTCGCCGCCGGGCTCGGGGTCCCCGTCGTCGCGACCCGGGTCGCCGCGGTCGCGGTGGCCGCCGTGCTCGCCGCCGCGGTCGCCTCGGTCTGCGGGCCGGTCGCCTTCGTCGCCCTGCTCGCCCCCCACCTGGCGCGCCGGGTGCGGGGCAGCGTGAGCACGCGTCGGGTCTTCTGGCTGGTGCCGGGTGTGGGCGCCGTGCTGCTCGCGCTGGCCGACCTCGCCTCGCGCACCGTGCTCTACCCGGTGGAGGTGCCGGTCGGCGTCGCGACCACCCTGGTCGGCGTACCGGCTCTGCTGCTGGTGCTGCGCGGTCGGGAGCGGGTCGCGTGAGGTCGCCGCAGGGCCTGCTGGTGCTCGCCTGCAGCGCGGTGCTGGCCGGGGTCGGGCTCGTGCTCGGACACCTCTTCCTCGGACGCAGCGACCTGCCGGCCGCCGACGTCGTGCGGGTGCTGACCGGGCAGGACGCGTCGCCGGCGGTCGAGATCATCGTGCTGCGGTACCGGCTCCCGCGGGTGCTGGTGGGGCTGGGCGCCGGGGCGCTCCTGGCTGTCTCGGGGGTGCTCGTGCAGGCGGTGGTGCGCAACCCGCTGGCCGAGCCGGCCACCACCGGGGTCGGTGCGGGCGCCGCGCTCGTCGTCGTCGCGACCCTCGTCGCCTGGCCCGGCCACCACCTCGCGCACCCGGCGGCACTGCTCGGCGCGCTGCTCACCGGCGCCGTGCTCTACGCCGTGGGGCGGCGCTCGTTCGCCGTGGCCGGGGTGCTGCTGGGCGCGGTCCTGGCCGCGGTCGCGTCGTTGCTGCTGGTCGTCGACTCCGCGCCGATCGCGGTGGTGCTGCGCTGGCTGGTCGGCTCGCTCAACGCCCGCACCCCCGAGGACTGGGCGCTGTTGTGGCCGTGGCTGGGGCTGGTGCCGCTCGCGTGGTTGCTGGCCTCGCGGCTCAACGTCTGGGCTCTCGGGGAACCCGCCGCCGTCGGCCTGGGTCTGCCGGCCGGGCCGGTGGTCGCGGTGGTGCTCCTGGTCGCGGTGGCCTCCGCGGCCGCGGCGATCGCGGCCGCCGGCGCGGTCGCCTTCGTGGGCCTGGTCGCCCCGCACGTCGGTCGCCTGCTCGTTGGCGCCGACCACCGGCTGCTCGTGCCGGTGAGCGCTGCTCTCGGAGCACTGCTGCTGAGCCTGTCCGACCTGGTGGCGTTCTCGGTATCCGTGCAGGTGCCGGGCGTGGCCACCGACGTCTCCGGGGTGCCGGTCGGCGCGGTCACCGCGCTGCTGGGCGCCCCCGTCCTGATCAGCCTGATCCGCAGGGAGAACCACGCATGACCGCCATCACCGCCGCCCTCGAGGCGCGCCACCTCGACGCCGGGCACGGCGGCCGTGTCGTCGTGCCCGACCTGACGCTGGCGATCCAGCCACGCACCATCACCGCGTTGGTCGGGCCCAACGGCTCGGGCAAGTCGACGCTGCTGATGACGCTGGCGCGGGTGCTGCGGCCCCGGGCCGGGCAGGTGCTGCTCGACGGCGCGGCGATCGGGTCGCTGTCGTTGGTCGACGTGGCCCGGCGGCTCGCCGTCCTCCCGCAGACCGCGGTGGTGCCGACCGGCGCGACGGTGCGCGAGGTGGTCGAGCAGGGGCGCTACCCCCAGCTCGGCGCCTGGGCGATGCTGCGACGTCGCGACGACGGGGCCATGCGCCGCGCGCTCGAGCTGACCGGCCTGACCGACCTCGCCGACCGTCGCCTCGACTCGCTGTCGGGCGGGGAGCGGCAGCGCGCGTGGATCGCGATGGCGCTGGCCCAGGAGAGCGACGTCCTGCTGCTCGACGAGCCGACCACCTACCTCGACGTACGCCACCAGGTCGACCTCATGCAGCTCGTCGAGCACCTGCGCGACGAGCACGCGCTGACCGTCGTGATGGTGCTGCACGACCTCAACCAGGCCGCGCGGCACGCGGACCGCATCGTCGCCCTGCGCGCCGGCCGGGTCGTGCGCGACGGCCCACCGGCCGACACGATGACCAGCGACATGCTGCGCGAGGTGTTCGACCTCGACGCCGTGGTCATCGACGACCCGGTGACCGGTCGCCCGCTGTTCGTGGCGCGCTGAGCCCCGGACCGTCTGATGGACGAGCTGGTGGCCGCGGTCCACGACGCCCTCAACGCCACCGCGGCCCGCGAGGTCGACGCGGAGCCGCCTCCCCGTTGCCCGGTCCGCACCCTCCCCCTGCCGCTGCCCCCACCCCTGCCGCCCGCCGACCTCGGTGCGGTGATCGCCCGGCGCCGCTCGAGCTACGCCTTCGGCGCGGCGCAGCCTTCGCTCGGGGCGATCGCGACCCTGCTGCACGTCGGCGTCGGCGCCGCTCCCCGTGCCGGCGGACTGCCGTCGCTGGTGCCCCACCTCGTCGTCACCGGCGCCGGTCACGTGCCCACCGGCGTCCACCGCGCCGACCTGCGCCTCCCCCTGCCCGGGCTGCTCGCGATCCGCGCCGGCGACCCGACCGGCTTCCTCGCCGCCTCCCTCGACCAGCCTCCCTTCGCCCACCGGGCGCCGCTGTGGGTGGCCCTCGTCGCCGACCTCGCCGTCACCCTCGGCCGCTACCCGTCACGTCACTACCGGACGCTGCACGTCGACGCCGGCGTCGCCCTGCAGAACGTGCTCCTCGTCGCCACCGCCCTCGACCTCCCGGTCTGCCCGGTCATGGGGTACGACGACCGCGCGTGGGCGCGGTTGCTCGATCTGGCTGCGGACGAGCTCGTGGCGGTGCTGGTGGCGGTGGGGTCGTGAGTCCGACGTGGGATCGGGTGCCGGCTGTCGTTCCGACGTGACTCCTCGGCTTGTCCCTCCACGGGGTGCGGCCGACCATGGCGCCGAGAGGGCGCCCCTAGACCGACAGCCGGTTGACGGTCCTGGTCACGCGATCACCCGTCCTCTCGAGGAACACGATCTCCCCGAACTCGACGTGCGACCAGCCGTCCTCGTCGTCGGTCAGGGGCTCGGAGGCGAAGACGGCCACCGACGCCTCGTCCTCGTCGCACGCCTCGAAGTCGTAGGACGCGCCGTCGTGCGGGTTGTGCCGACCTAGCAACAGGTACATCGGCTCCAGGAGCATCGAGAGCGCGTAGTCGTCGGTGCCCGGACCGGACTCGCGCAGCTTCTTCCAGTCCCCGGCCGGGTCGGTCTCGCCCTGGTGCCCGAGGCCGACGTTGACCCCGATGATCCGGTGGGGCGACACCAGGGCCATCTTCATCTTGGTCAGGGCAGGGAGGTCGAGGTCCTGCATCGCCTGGGCGATGAGCGCGATCATCTTCTCGATCGCGCGTTGGACGTCCTCGTCGCTGTCGCCGTCGAGCAGGGAGAGCAGGAGCACGTAGAGGAACTCCGTGTCCGTCGTGCCCCGCATCTGCTTGAGGTACTTGTCTTCGCAGTGCTGGAGCAGCTCCCTCTGCAGGAGCATCCAGCTCGGCAGGTCGCCGTTCTGGGCCATGATCCAGGGGGTCTCGTCGACGGAGAACGGGTGGCAGTTCTCGTCGACCATGACGACCTTGGCGTCGTAGGCGGCCGCGCGCACGTGGGCGAGCATCGTGCTCGCCTGGAGGCTCGGGACGATGTGGGCGGCGTTGTCGTCGTAGAAGGCCGCCATGGGCCGGCGGTAGAGGAAGGGGTCCTCGGGCTTGAGCAGGTGCTCGCTCCAGGCAGCGAACCCCCAGCCTGCGAGCTGCAGGTCGGGGTAGTGCTCAGGGTCGAGAGCCTGGTTGACCAGGCTGTTCGACGGCGTGAGCAGCAGGCTCTCGAGCGGGGCCTCGGGCCCGATGTAGGCCAGCACTCTGCACATGCGATTCCTTCACTGACGGAGAGGACGTGCCACGGTCGGCGCCCACGAGGGTCGCCACCCTACGGGCGAGCCGGGCCTGCCCAGGGATCGCGAGCCGGTTCAGCTGCGTGCGCTGCCCACTCCGAGCAGGGCGGCAAGACCCAGGGCGCTGCGCGGGCAGTAGGCCCCCCGCCACAGGCCGCCGTGCACGGCTTCGTCGGCCTCGTCCTGCCACGGATGGTCGTGGCGGGGACCGCCGTCCGTGTGCAGGTCGTGGACGAGGAGGGCGGCCATCAACACGTTGGAGGTCGCCGGCTCGAAGACCTCGACACCGAACCGGTGCGCCCCGGCGTACGCCGCCGCCAGTGCCCGGTTCTTCACCACCGAGCGGGTGCGGGTGGGCGGCGCGACGTTCATCGACACGGTGGCGCCCGCGCTCCGGGCCTCCACGGCCCGCCACCGCTGCAGGCGCTTGGCCAGGGCGTAGTTGGGACCCTGCTGCGGCACCAGGCTGTCGATGACGCCGGGATCGGCGCCGGGCAGGTAGGCGCGCTGCAGCAACCGACCCCGGGAGACCGCCCGCAGGGGTCGACTCAGCGCCCTGACCCGCCGAGACCGTCCCTCGTAGCTGGCCACGGAGTGGGCGACGGCCTCGGGCGGTACGGCGAACACGTCGGTCGGGGTGGCCAGGAAGGCGAGGGCGGTGTCCGGCCGGGCCTCGCGCAGCCGCTGGGTGAGGAGGTCCACCGCCATGGCGACCCGCACGTTGGTGGCACCGTCGGCGTAGACGTAGTTGCCGACGACCAGCCGCCCGGGAAGCTCGCTCAGCCACTGCGCCGTGGTGGGCGCGGCAGCGACGAGGTCCGTCCCGGTCCCCGGGTCGCCGCCGGTGGTGCTGCGCGTCGGGAGGAGCACCGTCCCCGCCCCGTCCTCCGCGAGGCGGAGGAGGCGCTGCTGCACGGCGGGGACGGGCAGGTCGACCGCAGCCACCCGGGCGCCCCACCGCAGCAGCGCCTGCAGGGGGCCCATCTCGGAGCCCGCCCCCAGCACGGCCACGGTGGTCCCGTCGAGCCGCAGCCACTCCGGGTGGGCGACGACGCCCCGTACGGCGTCGGCCGCGGAGGGCTCCAGCACACCCGCGTGCACCCAGGCCTCGAGCCGGTGGAGGAGCTCGTCGCCGCGCAGTCTCGCCCCGCCGTAGGGCAGCGAGAGCTCGGCGTCCGGGTCACGGCTGCCGGTGACCGTCACCGTGCCGGGCACGTCGGTGGCGTCCCCGGTCCACTCACCGAGCGGACGGTCGCCGTCGGCACCAGCGACCCGCATCCGGTCGTGCAGGGAGTCGAGACCCTGTCGGGCGATGGTGCGCGCGGCGTCCGGGGAGGCCAACCCGGAGACCACGAGCCGACGGAAGTGCGGGAGGTACCCCGCCCGCCAGGCGGCCTCCTGCTCGGCTGCCAGGGCGCCGGCGGCGTCGACGTCACGGAGCGCATCGGCGACCACTG
>CALRVO020000163.1:0-7978 GCA_943371595.1 Sphingomonas paucimobilis | reverse complement strand
CGCCGACAAGCTCACCGGGCCACTCGGCGTACGCCGGGCGCGGGCGGGGGAGCGGCTGACCACCCTCGACGGCACCGACCGGGCCCTGTCCGAGCAGGACCTCGTCGTCACCGACGACTCCGGCATCATCGGCCTCGGCGGCGTGATGGGCGGCGAGCCCACCGAGATCTCCGCCACCACCACCCGGGTGCTGGTCGAGTCGGCCCACTGGGACGCCACCTCGATGTTCCGCACCGGCAAGCGTCACAAGATCAGCTCCGAGGCCGGCAAGCGCAACGAGCGCGGCGTCGACCCGACGGTCTGCGAGGCCGCGGCCGACCGCGTCGTCGAGCTCCTCGTCACCCACGGCGGCGGCACCCCCGCTCCCGGCGTCACCGTCGCCGGATCGGCGCCGCAGGTGGGCCCGATCACCATGGCCCTCGACCTGCCCGCCCGCATCAGCGGCATGGACGTCCCGGCCGAGACCACGCTCGCGCACCTCGAGGCCGTGGGCTGCGAGGTGGTCGTCGACGGCGACACGCTCAGCGCCACGCCGCCCCCGTGGCGCCCCGACCTCAGCGACCCCTACGACCTCGTCGAGGAGGTCGCCCGCATCGTCGGCTACGACCGGGTCCCGTCGGTGCTGCCGACCCCGGGCGCCGGACGCGGGCTGACCCGCAACCAGCAGCTGCGCCGCCGCGTCGGACGCACCCTCGCCGGCGCCGGCTGCGTCGAGGTGATCAGCTTCCCGTTCGTCGGCGACGCCGCCCTCGACCAGCTGGGGCTGCCCGCCGACGACCCGCGCCGGCACACGGTGCGCCTGGCCAATCCGCTGTCGGCCGAGGAGCCCGGTTACACCACGACCCTGCTGCCCGGCCTGATCAAGGCCGCGACCCGCAACCTCGGTCGCGGTGCCCCCGGCGTCGCGCTGTTCGAGACCGGCACGGTCGCGTTCCCCGTCGACCGGGGCCCGGCCCCGATCTTCGGGGTCGACCTGCGGCCCTCCGACGACGACCTGCGCAAGCTCCTCGACACCCTCCCGCGCCAGCCGCTCCACCTCGCCGTCGTCCTCGCGGGCGAGCGCGAGCGCTCCGGGTGGTGGGGCGCCGGTCGCGAGACCGCGTGGTCCGACGCGATCGGCGTGGCCCGTCGCCTGGCGACCGAGCTGGGCGTCGACCTCGAGGTGCGGGCCGCGACGCTCGCGCCGTGGCACCCCGGCCGCTGCGCCGAGCTGCGCGTCGGCGAGGTGTCCCTCGGGCACGCCGGCGAGCTCCACCCGACCGTCTGCCGGGCTGTCGGCCTCCCGCCGCGCAGCGCCGCGCTCGAGATCGACCTCGACGCCCTGCTGGCCGCGGTGCCCGCCGCCGTCGCAGGGCCCGTCTTCTCGTCGTACCCCCTGGCGAAGGAGGACGTCGCGCTGCTGGTCGACGCCACGGTGACCGTCGCCGAGGTCGAGGCCGCCCTGCGCGACGGCGCTGGCGACCTGCTCGAGTCGATCCGGCTCTTCGACGTCTACACCGGCGAGCAGGTCGGAGAGGGACGCAAGTCGCTCGCCTTCGCGCTGCGCTTCCGCGCCCCCGACCGCACCCTCACCGAGGAGGAGACGTCGGTGGCCCGCGCCGCGGCCGTGGCCACGGCCGCCGAGCGGGTCGGGGCGACCCAGCGCTGACGGCCGCGCCCGGGCTCAGTCCAGCGGTGGGCTGAGCGCGGCGACCAGCGCGTCGTACGCCGCCCGGTCGCCGGTGACCTCGATGCCGTCGGTGCCCCGTCGCTTCCACCAGGCAGCGTCGAGGTCGGCGGCGGCACCGGCGACGACGGCGGAGGGCTCGGTGCCGGGGTCGTCGACGACGAGCAGGTGCGGGCCGTCGTAGTTCTTGCCCGACTCGGGATCGGTGCCGAAGAAGGTGCACGGCTGCACCCACAGCGACCCTGCGCCCGTGAGGTCGATCCGCAGGTGGTGGGGGCCGGGCTCGATCCGCCCCCATGCGGGCGCGTCCCCGCCGTACATCACCTCGAGCAGCTCGGCGACCCCGTCGGCGGCGAGAGCCGGGTCGAGCGGGGTCACCAGGGCGGGGCCGGCGGTCTGCTCGGCGTCGAGGCGGTGGATGAGCGCCTCGTGGGCCTGGCGACGCAGGGTGAAGCCGACCGTCTGGCCGCCGGGCACGTGCTCCGCCCACGACCACGCCGGCTCGGCAGAGTCGAGCCCGGACAGCACGTCGACGAGCCCCGCCGACAGCGCGGCGTACTGCTCGAGCAGGCCGGCGTAGGAGTCGGCCCGTGCGGGACGCCCCGCCTCGTCAGGCGGTCCCTCGGGGCGCCGCGCCATCACCTGGCTCCAGAACCACTGCACCCCGGCCAGGTGCCACAGCAGCTCGGCGGCGTCCCAGTCGGGGCACGCCGGTACGCGGGCGGCCGGGTCGCAGTCGGCGAGCACGGCGTGGAAGCGGGCGGACTCGGAACGGATATGGTCGAGGTAGGTCGCGGCGGGCAGCCGGGTGTCGAGGCTCATGACCGGCACCGTAGGCGCACACCAGGACCGGACGCGTCCGCTTTGTTCGGCGGCACTCACCCCGCAATGCATGATCATGCTGTCTCATGTATGGTCATGCACATGACGACGTCGTCGCAGACCAAGCCTCGGGTCGGGGTCGCCGGAGCCAGCGGGTACGCCGGCGGGGAGGCCCTGCGGCTGCTCCTCGGCCACCCCGGCATCGAGATCGGCGCCCTCACCGCGGGGTCCAACGCCGGCTCGGCCCTCGGCCCGCTGCAGCCCCACCTGCTGCCCCTGGCCGACCGGGTCCTCGAGCCGACCGACGCGGCCACCCTCGCCGGCCACGACGTGGTGTTCCTCGCGCTGCCGCACGGGCAGTCGGCGGCCCTGGCCCGCGAGCTCGGCGACGACGTGCTGGTCATCGACTGCGGTGCCGACTTCCGGCTCGGCGACCCCGCCGCGTGGGAGCAGTTCTACGGTGGCGAGCACGCCGGCCAGTGGCCCTACGGGCTGCCCGAGCTGATCCACCCCGACGGCACCCGCCAGCGCGACCTGCTGCGCGGCGCGCGCCGCGTCGCGGTGCCAGGCTGCTACCCGACCGTCAGCACGCTGACGATGGCGCCGGCGCTCGCGGCCGGCCTGGTCGAGCCCGACGTCGTCGTGGTGGCCGCCTCCGGCACCAGCGGCGCCGGCAAGGCCGCCAAGCCCCACCTGCTCGGCAGCGAGATCATGGGCAACGCCAGCGCCTACGGCGTGGGCGGGACCCACCGCCACACCCCCGAGATCCAGCAGAACCTCGGTCCGCTCGCCGCCGGCGGCGACCTGGCGGTCAGCTTCACGCCGCTGCTGGTCCCCATGGCCCGCGGCATCCTCGCGACCTGCAGCGCCCCGGTGCTCGATGGCGTCACCGCCGACGACGCCCACGCGGCCTACGCCGAGGCTTATGCCGACGAGCCCTTCGTCCACGTCCTGCCCCCGGGACAGTGGCCGCAGACCCAGTCCGTCCTCGGCTCCAACGCCGTGCACGTCCAAGTCACCGTCGACCCCACCGCACGGCGCCTGGTCGCCGTCGGCGCCGTCGACAACCTCGCCAAGGGCACCGCCGGCGCCGCCGTGCAGTGCCTCAACCTCGCCCTGGGTCTCGACGAGACCCTCGGCCTCACGACCGTAGGACTCGCCCCATGAGCATCATCCACCAGTTCCCCGAGAAGCTCGCCGTCCTCAGGCTGGCCGCCGGCGCCGACGTGCCCGAGTGGGCCGAGTCGTCGTCGTTGTTCTCGATCACCGCCTCCTCGACCGAGACGTCCCTGGTCTGTGCCGGCCGGTCGGTGCCCACCAAGGTGCCCGGCGACCGCGGGCTCACCGGGTTCACCCTCGCCGACCCCGCCACGTCGGGCACGGCGGGCGTGCTGGTCGACCTCCTCACCCCGCTCGCCGAGGACGGCGTGACGGTCCACGTGATCACCACCTTCTCCACCGTCTGGGTGCTGGTGCCGGCCACCGAGGTCGAGCGCGCGACCGAGGCCTGGCGACGACGGGGCCACTCCGTCGAGCCCGCCCCCGTGTCCTGACCCGCCAGCCCCCGAGAGAGCCCCCGCCACCATGAGCGTCACCACCCCCGCCGGCTTCAGCGCCGCCGGCGTCGCCGCCGGTCTCAAGTCCACCGGTGCCACCGACGTCGCCCTCGTCGTCAACCACGGCCCGTCCTACGACTCCGCCTCGGTCTTCACCGCCAACCGCTGCCAGGCCAACCCCGTGCTGTGGAGCCGCGAGGTGGTCAAGGACGGCGTCGTGCGCGCCGTCGTCCTCAACTCCGGCGGCGCCAACTGCTACACCGGGCCCGAGGGCTTTCAGACCACCCACGCCGTCGCCGAGCGCGTCGCCGACCACCTCGGCATCGGTGCGGTCGACGTCGTGGTCTGCTCGACCGGCCTGATCGGCCTGACCAACCCGCGCGACAAGGTGCTGGCCGGCGTCGACGCCGCCCACGCGGCCCTGTCGCCCGACGGGGGCGACGCGGCGGCCCACGCCATCATGACCACCGACTCGGTGAGCAAGCAGGCCGTCGTCGAGGGTGCCGGCTGGAGCATCGGCGGCATGGCCAAGGGTGCCGGGATGCTGGCCCCGGCGCTCGCGACCATGCTGGTGGTCATCACCACCGACGCCGTCGTGCCGGCCGCCGACCTCGACCAGGCCCTGCGCGCCGCCACCCGGGTCAGCTTCGACCGGCTCGACTCCGACGGCTGCATGTCGACCAACGACACCGTCACCGTGATGGCCAGCGGGGCCAGCGGCATCACGCCGTCACTGCCCGACTTCACCGACGCGCTGACCCAGCTGTGCACCGACCTGGCCATGCAGCTGCTGCGCGACGCCGAGGGGTCCGACCACGACATCGCCATCACGACCCTCAACGCCGCCAGCGAGGACGACGCCGTCGAGGTCGGTCGCAGCGTTGCCCGCAGCAACCTCTTCAAGGCCGCCGTCTTCGGGAAGGACCCCAACTGGGGCCGCGTGCTGGCCTCGATCGGCACCACCTCTGCCGCGTTCGACCCCGCCGACCTCGACGTCGCGATCAACGGGGTGTGGGTCTGCCGCCGGTCGACGCCCGACGCCGACCCGTCCCTGGTCGACCTCGAGGCGCGCGAGGTCACCGTGACCATCGACCTCAAGTCCGGGTCCGACCGTGCCACGGTGTGGACCAACGACCTCACCCACGCCTACGTCCACGAGAACAGCGCCTACTCGTCGTGAGCACTGTCGTGAGCACCGTCGTGAGCACCGCGTCCCTCGGAGGAGACACCGCATGAGCCCGCACCGCAACGACTCGACGACCGGCGAGTTCGACACCAGCAAGCCCGACCAGGCCAAGGCCCGCACCCTCGCGGCCGCCCTGCCGTGGCTGAAGCAGTACCACGGCAAGGTCGTCGTGGTGAAGTACGGCGGCAACGCCATGATCGACGACACCCTCAAGCGTGCCTTCGCCGAGGATGTCGTGTTCCTGCGCCTGGCCGGCTTCAAGCCGGTCATCGTGCACGGCGGTGGTCCACAGATCTCCGCGATGCTCGACCAGCTGGGCATCGAGTCGGAGTTCCGCGGCGGGCTGCGCGTCACGACGCCCGAGGCGATGGACGTCGTCCGGATGGTGCTGGTCGGCAAGGTGCAGCGCGAGCTCGTCGGGCTCATCAACGAGCACGGTCCGCTCGCGGTCGGGCTCTCGGGTGAGGACGCGCAGCTGTTCACCGCCACCCAGACCAACACGGTCGTCGACGGCGAGGAGGTCGACCTGGGCCTCGTGGGTGAGGTGACCAGCGTCCGCCCCGAGGCCGTGCTCGACATCATCGAGGCCGGCCGCATCCCCGTGGTCTCCAGCGTCGCGCCGGACGCCGACGGCCTGGTCCACAACGTCAACGCCGACTCGGCCGCTGCCTCGCTCGCGGTCGCGCTCGGGGCCGAGAAGCTGCTCGTCCTCACCGACGTCGAGGGCCTGTTCCTCGACTGGCCCAGCTCCGAGGACGTGATCGGCGAGATCAGCCCCGAGTCGCTCGAGGGGCTGCTGCCCGACCTCGCCAGCGGCATGGTGCCCAAGATGAAGGCCTGCCTGCAGGCGGTGCAGGGTGGCGTGCCGCGGGCGACCGTCGTCGACGGCCGTGAGCCGCACGCGGTCCTGCTCGAGCTGTTCACCAAGGAGGGCGTCGGCACCCAGGTGCTGCCCGGTGTCGCGACCCTGACCCGCAAGGCGAGGGACACCGGTGAGTGACCCCTACCAGGAGCGCTACGCCGCTTCGCTGATGAACACCTTCGGCCCGCCCAAGCTCACGCTGGTGCGGGGACAGGGCGCACGCGTGTGGGACACCGACGGCAAGGAGTACGTCGACCTGCTCGGCGGCATCGCCGTCAACGCCCTCGGCCACGCGCACCCGGCGCTCGTGTCGGCGGTGACCGCTCAGCTCTCGACCCTGGGCCACATCTCCAACTTCTTCGCCTCCGAGCCGCAGATCACCCTGGCCGAGCGGCTGCTGGCGCTGCTCGACCACGGCGCGGGCAAGGTGTTCTTCACCAACTCCGGCACCGAGGCCGTCGAGGCGGCGTTCAAGCTCACCCGCCGCACCGGCCGCACCCACGTCGTCGCCGCCGCGGGCGGGTTCCACGGCCGCACGATGGGCGCGCTCGCGCTGACCTCGAAGGAGGCCTACCGCGCCCCGTTCGAGCCGTTGCCCGGCGACGTGACCTTCGTGCCCTACGGCGACGCCGAGGCACTGGCCGCCGCGGTCACCGACGAGACCGCCGCGGTGCTGCTCGAGCCGATCCAGGGCGAGGCCGGAGTCGTGGTCCCTCCCGACGGCTACCTCGCTGCGGCACGCGACGTCGCGACGCAGCACGGAGCACTGCTCTGGCTCGACGAGATCCAGACCGGCATGGGCCGGACCGGCCGCTGGTTCGAGCACCACCGCGGTGGTGTCGTCCCCGACGTCGTGACGGTCGCCAAGGGTCTCGGCGGCGGGTTCCCGATCGGTGCGTGCATCGCGGTCGGTGCGGCCGGCGACCTCCTCCAGCCCGGTAACCACGGCACCACCTTCGGCGGCAACCCGGTGGCCTGCGCCGCTGCCCTCGCCGTGCTCGACACCATCGAGGCCGACGGGCTCCTCGAGCACGCGAGCGTGCTGGGGCGCACGTTGCGCGAGGGCCTCGGGGCCGACCCGCGCGTCACCGAGGTGCGCGGCGAGGGCCTGCTCGTCGGGCTCGACCTGGCTGCCGAGGTGTCCGCCGGCGTCACGGCCGCTGCGCTGCGCGCCGGCTTCATCGTCAACAACCCGACGCCCGCACGCATCCGGCTCGCTCCGCCCCTCGTGCTGACCAGTGACGACGTGGCGGCGTTCCTCGAGGCCTGGCCGGCCATCCTCGACGAGGCGATGGGGGAGCGGCCATGACGGTCCGTCACTTCCTGCGCGACGACGACCTGTCGCCGGCCGAGCAGACCCGCCTCCTCGACCTGGCCGCCGAGCTCAAGGCCTCGCCCTACTCCCGGCGTCCGCTCGAGGGCCCGCAGTCGGTCGCGATGATCTTCGACAAGCCGACCCTACGCACCCAGGTGTCGTTCGGTGCCGGCATAGCCGAGCTGGGCGGCAACCCGATGCTCGTCGAGGGCCGGCTGGCCGGCATCGGTGTGCGCGAGTCCGTCGAGGACGTCGCGCGGGTCCTGGCCCGCCAGGTGTCGGTCGTCGTGTGGCGCACCTTCTCCCAGGCCGACCTCGACACCATGGCGGCCCACGCCGGTGTACCGGTCGTCAACGCCCTCACCGACGACTTCCACCCCTGCCAGCTGGTGGCCGACCTGCTCACGGTCCGCGAGCACAAGGGCGCCTTGCCCGGGCTGACGGTCGCCTTCGTCGGCGACGGCGCCTGCAACATGGGCAACTCCTGGCTGCTGGCCGGCACCACCGCCGGCATGCACGTGCGCGTCGCCGCTCCCGCGGGATTCCAGCCGTCCGACGAGATGTTCGCCAG
>CALRVO020000162.1:0-7987 GCA_943371595.1 Sphingomonas paucimobilis | reverse complement strand
AGACGAATCTCTTGCATGTCCGGAATTATCAACCACGTGATCTGGACGCCCTGTCGCCGTCCGGGCCGGGCGCCCTAGGTTCCAGACATGGCTGAGCGAAGTGGACCACGCGTGATCGTCATCGGTGCCGGCTTCGGCGGTCTCGGCGCCGCGCGGGCCCTGCGCGAGCACGGGATCACCGACATCACGATCCTCGAGCGCGCCGACGCGGTGGGCGGCGTGTGGCGCGACAACACCTACCCCAACGCCGCGTGCGACGTGCCGTCGCCGCTCTACTCCTGGTCGTGGGCGGTCAACCCCGCCTGGGGGCGCCGCTACTCGCGCCAGCCCGAGATCCTCTCCTACCTGCGCGAGGCGGCCGAGCGCGAGGGCCTGACCGACCTGGTCGTCACCGGTGCCGAGGTGGCCTCGTGCACCTGGGACGACGCCGCCGCGACCTGGCACGTCCTGTGCACCGACGGCACGGCGTACGACGCCGACGTCGTCGTGCCGGCGCTGGGGCAGCTCTCCAACCCGGTCGTGCCGCGGGTCCCGGGCCTCGAGGACTTCGCCGGGCCGGCGTTCCACTCCGCGCAGTGGCGCCACGACGTCGACCTCACCGGCAAGCGGGTCGCGGTCGTCGGCACGGGCGCCAGCGCGATCCAGTTCGTGCCCGGCATCGTCGACCGGGTCGGCGCGATGACCGTCTTCCAGCGCTCGGCGCCCTACGTCGTGCCCAAGCCCGACCAGGAGTACCAGCCGCGCCACCACACCGCGTTCGAGCGGTGGCCCGCGCTGCTGCGGGGTGAGCGACGCTCGTGGTTCTGGGTCAGCGAGAAGCTCAACGCCGCTCTCGGCGGCGAGGTCAGGTGGTCCAAGGCCCTGCTGGGGAGCCTGCGGCAGGTGTGGAAGCTGCACCTGCGCCGCCAGGTGCCCGACGCCGCCCTGCGCGCCAAGCTCGTGCCCGACTACGAGATCGGCTGCAAGCGCATCCTGTTCTCCAACGACTGGTACCCCGCCCTGGCCTGCGAGCACGTCGACGTCGTGACCCACGCCGTCACCGGGGTGGAGCCCACCGGCGTCCGCACCGACGACGGCACCCTGCACGAGGCCGACGTCATCATCTGGGGCACCGGCTTCGCCGCGACCGGCTTCCTGGCCGGGGTCACCGTCACCGGCGTCGACGGCGCCGACCTGCACCAGCAGTGGAGCGACGGCGCCCACGCCCACCTGGGGCTGAGCGTGCCGCGCTTCCCCAACTTCTTCTGCATCTACGGCCCCAACACCAACCTCGGCGGCAGCTCGATCATCGCCATGATGGAGGCCCAGGCCGGCTACATCGCCGAGGCGGTCTCCCGGCTCGGCCACGGCACCCGCACGATCGAGGTGCTGCCCGAGGTCGCCGAGGCCTACGACCGCGAGATGCAGGCCCGGCTGCGCGACTCGGCCTGGAACGGCTGCGACAGCTGGTACGTCGACGGCTCCCGCATCACGACCAACTGGCCCGGCAAGGTCGCGGAGTACCAGGACCGGACCGCGCACGTCGACTGGGACGAGCTGGCCCTGTCGTAGCCGGGAGCCGGGAGGCTAGGGCGTGCCCGGTTTGCCGGCCTCGGCGTAGGACCGCACGACCGAGGTGGTGAGCGGGAAGTCGACGGCAAGGTCGCGGAACAGCAGCCCGGCCGCGGTCGCCGCCGCCTCGCGGGCCGCGGCGACGACCTCCTCGGCCAGCGCGGCCGGGGTGTGCACGACGACCTCGTCGTGGAGGAAGAACACCAGGTGCGGGCGGGTCGTGAGCGGGCCGTCGCCACCCAGGCGCCACAGCCGGTTGCGCAGGTCGGCGATCCAGCACAGCGCCCACTCGGCGCCGGTGCCCTGCACGACGAAGTTGCGGGTGAAGCGGCCGTAGGCGCGGCGGTACCGCGTCTGGCTCTCGGGGTCGAGCGGTACGGCGTCGGGGTCGCGGTCCCACGCCTCCCCCAGCCCCGGCGAGCCACGCCCGAGCAGCGTGCGCACCACCTGGCCACGCTCACCGGCCCGGGCGGCGTCCTCGACCAGGCCGAACGCCGCAGGGTAGCGGCGGGTCAGCCCCGCGACCATGCGGCCGCTCTCGCCGCTCGTGGCGCCGTACATCGCCCCCAGGAGGCCGAGCTTGGCGTCGTTGCGGCTCGCGACCGCACCGTCGTCGACCATGCCCTGGTAGAGGTCGGCGCCGCGCGCCGACCGGGCGAGCGCCACGTCGCCGCTCATGCCGGCCAGCACCCGCGGCTCGAGCTGGGCGACGTCGGCGACCACGAGGACCCACCCGTCGTCGGCCACGGCCGCGGGCCGCACCTGCACCGGGATCGACAGCGCCCCGCCGCCGTTGGACGACCAGCGACCGGTGGTCGAGCCCGCCGGCTGGTACGACGGCCGGAACCGACCGTCGCTGACCCACTGGTCGATCCACGCCCAGCCGTTGGTCGACCACAGGTGCGCGAGCTGCTTGTAGCGCAGCAGCGGCGCGATAGCCGGGTGGTCGAGGGCGCGCAGCGACGAGGCCCGGGTGTCGGCGACCTCGAGGCCGGCCCGGCGCAGGGCGGTCAGCAGCTCGGGGCGCGAGTCGGGGTTGAGCCCGGGGGCACCCAGCGCGACGCGCACCTCGGCCACCAGCACCTCGAGCCCCTGGGGCCGGGCGCCGCGCGGCGGCCGCGGCCCGAGCAGGTCGGCGAGCAGCCGCTCGTGGACGTCGACGCGCCACGGCACCCCGGCACGGGTCATCTCGGCGGCGACCAGGGCCCCCGACGACTCCGCCGCGAGCAGCAGCCCCAGCCGCGCGGCCTCGCTCGACGCCGTGACGGCGGCCCGCTGACGGTCGTCCTCGAGGTCGGCGCTCAGGTGCTCGGCGACGTCGTCGACCGAGAACAGCATCGGTTGCGAGGGCTGCGCCGGTCCGAGCCGGTCCCAGTGCTCCGACTGCTCGCCCTGCAGCAGCGCGGCGTCGACCGCCGGCGCACGGCGCAGCAGGTGGTGGCCCAGCCGCAGGTCGTGGCAGCGCGCGACCCGCACCCCGGCGGCGAGCAGCGGGGGGTACCACCGCGCGGTGTCGTCCCACACCCACCGCAGCCCGTCGGGCTCGCGCCCACCGACGTACGCCGGGAGGTCGGCCAGGGCGAGCTCGTGCCGCGTCCTGTCCTCCTCGACCGCCAGCACCCGCTCGTCGCGCAGGCGCGAGAGACGGACGCGGGTCATGGGGACACCCTGGCAGGCTGGGGCCCGTGACCACGATCAAGATCAACGCCATCACCGTCCCCGCCGGCTCCGGCGACGAGCTCGCCCACCGCTTCGCCGCCCGCGCCGGCGCGGTCGACGGTGCCGAGGGCTTCGAGGGCTTCGAGCTGCTCAAGCCCACCGACGACCGCGACCAGTGGCTCGTCATCACCCGCTGGCGCGACGAGGAGTCCTTCCAGGCCTGGCTGGCCTCCCCCGGCTTCGCCGAGGGCCACCGCTCGGCCGCCGAGCGTGCCGGCGGCGACGCCCCGCGCCCCGTCTCGACCCACAGCGAGGTCTGGAACTACGAGGTGGCGGGCGGCTCCAAGCCGGGCGCCTGAACAGCCCGTACCGGCGACGCGGCCTCAGGCGACGGTCTCGCCCTCCACCTGCGTCTTGAGGTTGTCGAGCAGCCCCTCGACGAAGGGCTCGTGCTCCTTGACCATCATCTTCTCGATCGGCTTGCCCACGACCGGGACCTTGACGTCCCACTCGCCCTCCGCGGTCACCTCGGTGCCGCCGTCGGCGGGTGCGAAGGTGAAGGTCCACGTCGGCTTCTCGGCGAAGAAGTCGACCTGCGCGACGATGCGCCGGCCCGGGACGACCTCGGTGTACTCGATGCCGCCCTCGAGGTGGAAGCCCATGAGGTGCGTCCAGAGACGGGCCGAGGTGCCGATGCCGTCGGGCTTGATGTCGACCTCCGTCAGCGCGACGTCCTTCGCCTGCCACAGCTGGCGGATGTCCAAGGCGTGGTCGAACACGGTGTCGACGGGCGCGTCGATGGTGATGCTGCGTGCGAGCGTGGTCACGGGTGGCTCCTGGGTCGTGGGCGGTCCCTCGTCTTCCTGGCGCCGACGCTAGAAAGCCGAGACGGGCCGCCAGCAGAGGAGTGGGTCCCGACCACGCCGGCCCCATCCCGAAGAGGAGAAGGACGAAGGCCCGGTCCTGACGGACCGGGCCTCGCGTGTTCTGGTGGAGGTGAGGGGACTCGAACCCCTGACCCCCTGCATGCCATGCAGGTGCGCTACCAGCTGCGCCACACCCCCGCGAACTCGTCGTACTTTAGCCAACCTCTCCCGACGATGTGAAATCGGGTCCACCCCCGGGTCAGGAGACGGTGCGGTTGTAGGCCTCGAGCCGCAGCACGCCGTCGTGGTCGTGCTGGCGCAGGACGGCCCAGCCGCAGTTGTGGAGCCCGTGCAGCGTGCGGAACTGCGCCTCGGGCCAGTCGAGCACGGCACCGGTGGCCAGGCGGATGGCGGCGCCGTGGCTGACCGCGACCCCGGTCTGGCCGGGCTCGAGCGCGGCGAGCAGGTCACCGAGCACCGCGACCATCCGCTCGCGGACGACGTCGACGTCCTCGGCGTGCGTCACGGCGTCGTAGTCGCCGCGACGCAGCGCGGCGAAGCTCGCGGGGTCGCGGGTCTCGAGGTCGGCGTGGGTCAGGCCCTCGTAGGGCCCGAAGCCGAACTCACGCAGCCGGGCGTCGAAGACGGTCGTGACCCCGCAGGCCTCGGCGATCGGCGCCACGGTCTGCCGGGTGCGCTCGAGGTCGGAGGACCAGATCAGGGTCGGTGCGAGCGCAGCGATCGCGGGCGCCGTACGACGGGCCTGGTCGTGCCCGACGTCGTCGAGACCGACGTCCCTCTGCCCCTGGAGGCGTCCGGAGTGGTTCCAGGCGGTGCGCCCGTGGCGCAGCAGGACCAGGGTGCGGGCCCGGGTCACCGCTCGTGGGAGACGACGTCAGCCGGCAGCTTGATGGTCGGGCAGTCGCGCCAGAGCCGCTCGAGGGCGTAGAACTGGCGCTCCTCCTCGTGCTGGACGTGCACGACGATCTCGCCGTAGTCGATGAGGACCCAGCGACCGTCGCGCTCGCCCTCGCGGCGGATCGGCTTGGAACCGATCTCGCGCAGCTTGTCCTCGACCTCGTCGACGATGGCCTTGACCTGGCGGTCGTTGGTCGCCGAGGCGAGCACGAAGGCGTCGGTGATGGCGAGCTGCTCGCTGACGTCGAAGGCGATGATGTCCGTGGCGAGCTTGTCGCTGGCCGCGCGGGCGGCGGCGACGACGAGCTCGAGAGCGTGGTCGGTGGCTGTCATGAAGGTGACTCAGGCTTCCAGGTAGAGGTGGTGCTTGTGGATGTACTGGACCACACCGTCGGGCACGAGGTACCAGACGGGACGGCCGTCACGCTGCCGCTCACGGCAGTCGGTGGAGCTGATGGCCAGCGCCGGCACCTCGAGCAGGGTGACCCGGTCGTGCGGGATCGCCTCGACCGTGGTCGAGGGCAGGTCGGCGCCGGGGCGGGTGCAGCCCACGAAGTGGGCGAGCTCGAACAGTCGGCCGGCGTCGCGCCAGCTGAAGATCTCGGACAGCGCGTCGGCGCCGGTGATGAAGAACAGGTCGGCGTCGGGGTAGGTCGCCGCGAGGTCCTGCAGGGTGTCGATCGTGTACGTCGGCCCCTCGCGGTCGATGTCGACGCGCGAGACCTGGAACCGTGGGTTGGCGGCGGTCGCGACGACCGTCATGAGGTAGCGGTGCTCGGCCGGCGACACGTTGCGGTCGGACTTCTGCCACGGCCGCCCGGTGGGCACGAACACGACCTCGTCGAGGTCGAACCACGACTGCGCCTCGGAGGCGGCCACCAGGTGCCCGTGGTGGATGGGGTCGAAGGTGCCGCCCATGACACCGATCCGGCGTCGGCCGGTCGGCTCGGTCATCCGGTCACCGTCGCGTGGAGCACGTCAGGAGTGCTCGCGTCCTCCGCCGAAGGCGACCAGGCCGATCAGCAGGGCCAGGAGGATCCCGAGAGCCAGCAGACCGATCACCCAGGCGGGGACGGCGGGGTCCGACAGCTCCTCGGTCTCGGCAGCGGCGGCCGACAGCAGGGCCGGGAGAGTGCTCAGCGACATGGCCACAGCGTATCGTCCCGCGCCCCTGGTGGCGGCCACGGGCATCCACCCCTCAGTGGCGCCGACTCAGTGGATGGCCATGTCGGCGCCCAGGAACAGCAGCCCGAAGCGCAGCGAACGGCCCACGAAGACGGTCGGGACGAAGACCCACAACGGCATCCTGAGCGCCCCGGCGACCGCGGCCATGGCCAGCAGCGGGGGGATGCCGACCGAGGCGGCGACGAACATCACGGCGCCGGCGTACACCGGTCGGCCCTCCATGCGGGCGCTCCAACGGTCGTAGATCATCTTGACCTTGGGGGCGCTGAGCTTCTTCTGGGCCCACGTCGAGCTCGCCCCGCGCAGGGCCAGGTGGTACCACACGAGCTTGCCGAGGGTCGCGCCCGCGCCGGCGGCGAGGCCCAGCGAGATCGCGGCCGGTACGCCGGGCTGGGCCGCGGCCCCGCCGACGATGATCGCCTCCATCGGCAGGAACGGGAGCAGGGCGGAGGCGACGCTGAGACCGAACATGCTCAGCCAGAGCAGGAACACCGCGGGTTATCCGGCGGTGTGCGCGTGGTGCACGCTCCGCTCGGGCACGGGCAGACCGAGCTGGAGCAGCCAGCGCAGCGAGACGCACTTGAGGACCAGCAGTCCGGTCGCGATCACGAGCCCGAGCCACCACCAGCCGGTCACCAGCAGCAGGACCGCGAAGAGCGAGGAGTTGACGGCCTTGGCGGGCTTGGACCAGTTCCAGGTGTAGATGCGCTGGTCGATCTCGTAGAAGTAGTTGGGGCTGCGGATCGGCCAGGCGAGGAAGGCCAGCGACAAGAAGAAGTCGATGACCATGAACTCGAAGAGGTAGACCGCGACCGGCAGGATCATCTCGTGCTGCAGCGCGGCGAAGCACAGGTAGAACGCCGCGCAGTTGATGCGGTCGCACAGCATGTCGACGACGCCGCCGATGCGGGTCTCGCAGTCGCGCAGCCGGGCGTAGGCGCCATCGGCCATGTCGCCCAGCCAGTAGACCGCGAGCCCGGCGACCAGCCAGGTCAGCTCCTCCTGCCACAGACCGACCAGGCACAGCACGAAGGAGGCGACCGTGCGCACCAGCGTGATGACGGTGGCGCCGGTCCAGAACCGCTCGACGGCCGGATCGGCGTGGGTCGCGCGCACAGCGTCAGGCACGGTAGGACCCTACCTGCCGGGATCGGGGCGTCAGCGCACGTGCCCGTCGCCCGTGACGACGTACTTGGTCGACGTCATCTCGGGCAGCCCCATCGGACCCCGGGCGTGCAGCTTCTGGGTGCTGATGCCGATCTCGGCGCCGAAGCCGAACTCGCCGCCGTCGGTGAAGCGGGTGCTGGCGTTGACGAGCACCGCGGCGCTGTCGACGGCGGCGACGAACCGGCGGGCCGACGCCTGGTCGCGGGTGAGGATCGCCTCGGTGTGGCCGCTGGAGAACCGGCGGATGTGGGCGACCGCGGCGTCGAGGTCGGGGACGACGGCCACGGAGATGTCCATCGAGAGGTACTCCCGCGCGTGGTCGTCGTCGGTGGCCGGGACGACGCCGTCCAGGCCCGCCACGGTGGGGTCGCCGTGGACGGTGACACCCGCCTCCTGCAGCGCGGAGACGACCCGGGGCAGGAACGACTCGACGAGGTCGGCGTGCACGAGGAGCGACTCGGCGGTGTTGCAGACGCTGGTGCGGTGGGTCTTGGCGTTGAGCACGACCGCCAGGGCCTGCTCGAGGTCGGCGCTGGCGTCGACGTACACGTGGCAGTTGCCGACGCCGGTCTCGATGACCGGCACGGTGGACCCGTCGACGACGCTCTGGATCAGGCCCGCTCCCCCGCGCGGGATCAGCA
>CALRVO020000161.1:0-7987 GCA_943371595.1 Sphingomonas paucimobilis | reverse complement strand
CTGCTTCTGGGCCACGGGGTTGTCGCCGACGTTGGCGACCGTCACCGACCTGCCGTCGAGCGGGGCGGTGGTGGCGTAACGGCCGTGGTAGACGCCGCGGTCACCCTCCATCCCGGTCTCGATGAACCCGAGGCCGGTGTCCTTGACGTGGATCGACTGTCCGGCGTCGGACGTCGCGTAGACGTCGACGAAGCCGGTGCCGTCGGCCCCGACGCTGTAGGTCGCCTGCTGCACGTCGACCCCGGAGTTGGTGGCCAGCCGGCCCTGGATGCTGAAGACGTCCGTCCGTGCGATCTCGGTCCATCCGCCGCTGCCGGTCTGGCGTGCCACCGAGACGTAGTTGGTGCCGTAGGGACTGCCGACGACCCGGTGGTCCACCCCGGGGTCGCCGACGTAGCCGACGGGAGCCGCGGGGGCCACGGCTGGGTCCCACCGCAGGAACGGACCGACGCGGCTCGCCAACGCCTGCCCGAACGCTCCGGGGGTGGTGCCGATGTCCTGGGTGTAGTTGATGCCGTCGCCCGCGACGACGAACTCGTCCACGCCGTAGGGGTGCGTCACGCGATAGGTGCCGTCCGCGATGCTCCTGTCGCGGATGCGGATCCGCCCGAAGACCATCTGGTCGCCGTCGACGACCGCCTCCGCGGCCCAGGCCCCCTCCAGGTCCATCCCGACCGTCATGGTGACACCGGGAGCCGTCAGCTCAGCGCCGGCCAGCTGGTAGAAGAACTCACCGGGGAAGTTGTCCGGGTAGGAGACCGGGGCGTCGGGGTCGGGCACCTCGTCGGGGAGGGTCGAGCAGAGCGGGTCGTCCAGCGTGGTGCACGCCTCGAGGCGCACGCCGTTGCTGTCGCGGTACCAGCTGGGAAAGCCGTGCTCCGCGGTCGGCCCGACCGCGGTCAGGGCGCCGGTCCGAGCCTTGAGGGTGCCGTCGCTCTCGGTCGGCGCGACGGGTACGGCGAGGGCAGCGCCGGCGGCGACGCCCGCGACGAGGGCGCCGGCGGCGGGGAGGACGAACCAGCGGTGGCTCCGCAGCCGCCTGCGAGAGGATCGGGTGGTCCCCTGTGGTCTCGATGTGGTGTGCATGCTCACTCCCGTGTGGAGGCAGGCCGAGTGCTTGCCGGTCTGGGAATGGTTCGTGCGCCACCTTGAGGTTTCCTTGCGGCGACCGGTCCCGACCGCCGTCCGCGAGGATTCCCCAAGGTGGGTCGCCCAGGCTCGGGCGCATGACGCCTGCGCGACCGACGGCCGACCCGGGAGAGCTCGTGGACGCGCCGACGGTGCAGACGACAGGACACCCGGCGGGACCGACGACGCGGCGCCCGCCGCGGACCGGCGCGGGTGCCGTCGGGGTGGCGGGAACGGTCGGACCTGCCGGGCTCGCCGCCGTCGCTTCCGCGACGGTGGCGCTCGCGCTCACCGGTGGCCTGCCCGCGGCGGTCCCGGCAGGGCTCCCGGACCCCGGTGTGTTCACCGGTTGGGGGCTGCGTCTCGTCACGGTCCTCACCCACCTGACCGCGGCGTGCGCGGTCGGGTCGCTCCTGGTCGGCGCCGTCCTCATCCCGGCACGACCGGACGGCCGGCTGTCCGAGCCGGCCAGAGCCGCCGTGGTGCACGCGGCACCCTGGGCGGGCGCCTGGGCGGTGATCACCGCCTGCCGCCTGCTCCTGCTGGCGTCGGACGTCGCAGCGGTGCCCGTCGCCCGGCTGGACGCCGACGCCTTGGCCATCGTCGTGGACTCCAGCCAGGGCAGGGCCTTGGTCGGCGTCGTGCTCGTCGCGAGCGTCGTGGCGGCCGCGGCCGGGCGAGTCCGCACCACGGGTGGGGGCCGTGCCCTCCTGGTGGTCGCCCTCGCCGGTCTCGTGCCCGTGACCGTGACCGGGCACGCGTCCTCTGCCGCCGACCATGACGTCGTGAGCGCTGCTCTCGTGGTGCACGTCGCGGCCGCGACCCTGTGGGTCGGTGGGCTCGCGGGCCTCGTGCTGCAGCTGCGGTCGCACCCCGCGGAGCTGGCCGTCACGGTCCCGCGGTTCAGCACCGTGGCGCTGGCGTCGTACGTCGCTCTCGCCGGCTCGGGGCTGATCGCCGTCACGGCCAGGCTTGGGACCTCGCTCGACGCCTGGAGCAGCGGCTACGGTGCGCTGGCGACCGCCAAGGCCGCGGCCCTGGTGGGCCTGGGCCTGTTGGGACTGGTGCACCGCCGGCGGATCGTGCCCCGGCTCGGCGCCGACCGCCCGGCCGGACCCTTCCTCCGCCTGGCGGGAGTCGAGCTGGCCGTCATGGGCGCGGCCACCGGGCTCGCCTCGGCGCTCTCGCGGACCGAGATCCCCCCGACGACGGTCGTCGCGCAGCCCCAGCACGGCACGGGACACTCGAGCCTTGCGGGCGTGATCCGCCCGGTGTCCCTGACCGAGCTCGCGACGAGCTGGCGGCCCCACGCCGTCGTGCTGCTCGTCCTCGGCCTGGCGCTGACGGCCTACCTCTCGCGGGTCGGTGTGCTCCGCCGGCGCGGGCTGGCCTGGCCCCGCGCCCGGACGTCGGCCTACGTCGTCGGCCTGCTGGTCGCGCTGGTCAGCCTGTGCTCCGGCGTCGCGACCTACGCGCCCGCGATGATCAGCGTCCAGGTGGCCCAGCTCCTCGTCACCCTCCTGGCCGTGCCGGCGCTCCTGCTGCTGGGGGCGCCGCTGCGGCTGGCCGAGCAGGTCGGTCGGGTCACGGGCTCCGGCGGCACGCAGCGGCTTCGGCGCTCCCGGGCGGCCCGGGTGGCCGCGAACCCGGTCGTGGGCGCCGTCGCCGCCAGCGCAGTCGTGCTCGCCGTCTACCGGACCCCGCTCATCGAGGCCACGCAGCGCTCCTCCTGGCTGCACCTGGCGGTCCTCAGCCTGGCGCTCGGCGCGGGCCTGCTGCTGCTGTGGCCGGTCCTGGGCGTCGACGTGGACGTCGTCGTGGACCCGGCCGTGGTACGCCGAGCCGGTGCCGCGGCCGAGCGGACGTGGTGCCTGGCCGCGGTGGCCGGTTGTCTGGGCCTGCTCGCCGTCCAGCTGGGGTACGGCGACCGGCTGCTGGCCGCGGAGTGGTTCCTCGAGCTGCGGTGGGGCTGGGTCGACCCGGTGGCCGACCAGCGCCGGGCGGGTGGCGTCGTCGCGGTGGCCGCCGCGGGGGTGCTCGCGCTGGCCGTCGCGCTCGCGGTCGTGCGGCGACGCGTCCCGGAGGGGGAGCAGCTCAACGGTTGACGGGCCAGGTCCGCAGGAGCACCCGGCCCAGCAGGTCGGAACCGTCGATCGGCCCGTAGTCCCGGGAGTCGATGGAGTTGGTGCGATTGTCGCCGAGCACGAAGACGCCGCCGTCGGGGACCGTGAAGGTCGCGCTGTAGTAGCCGTCGACCAGGTCGGGGTCGACGTACGGCTCGGAGACCGGTGCGCCGTTGACGGTGAGGACGCCGTCGAGCAGCACCAGGACGTCTCCGCCGACACCGACGACCCGCTTCACGGTGCGCCTCCCGTCCTCCGGGCTGCGGAAGACGACCAGGTCACCGTGCCCGACGTCCTTCACCGCGGGGGCACGCTGCGAGACCAGCACCACGTCGCCGGGGGCGAAGGTGGGCTCCATGCTGGCGGAGTCGACCCGCACCGGAACGACCAGGGTGGCTCGTACGAGTCCCAGGGCACCGACCAGCACCAACAGCAAGACCACACCACGCGCCAGGGCCGGCCGCCTCGTGTCGCGCGGCGGCCGCACGCTCCGCGTGCTGCTCTCACAGGGGCGGAGCCGCATAGACCGGGTGGTTCGGGTGCGTGATGGCGAGGTCGGCGGTGCCGTCCTCGGCCGCGACGAGGAACTGGCCCATCATGTCGTGGTCCTCGTGCGCGAGGTTGTGGCAGTGGATCATGTAGCGGCCGCCCAGCGCCGCGGTCAGGCCCGCCTGGCCGGTGGAGCGGCCGTCCGGGTAGGCCGCGGGGGCCATGGCGTAGTGCACGAGCACCTCGACCTGCTCGCCCGGCCCGACGTAGACCACGTCCTTGGGGCCCTTCTCCCAGGCCTCGACCCGGTTGCTCCCGCCCTTGCGGGACAGGATCTGGAAGTCGACGAGGTGGATGTGCAGCGGGTGGAACCACCCGCCGGACTTGTTCTCGATGCGCCAGATCTCGTAGTCATCGGGCCGGGGAGGGTTGCCGTCCGAGGTGAAGAGGTCGAAGTGCTGGGCCTCGATCTGCTCCCAGGACGTCCCGTTGATCAGGAACTCGTTGGTGTCGTCGTCGTGCTCGAGGTCGATGTCGCGCGTGCGTCGCGACCAGCTGCGGGTCGCCTTCATCACGTCGTTGATCTCGGTGGCCGGGGGTGTGCGCACCGCGTTCCACCGGGTGTCGGTGGGTTCGGCTGTGACGCGCAGCTGCAGCACCTTGCCGGTGTGCAGGTAGTCCCTGTTCTTGGCGGGGCTGGTGTTGCGGAGCTCGACGGTGTCGCCGAGGCGGCAACCGCTGAGGTCGACCATGACCTCGTAGCGCTCGGCACCTCCGTGGCGCCAGCTGGTCACGAGCTGCGGCGTCATCAGCCCGCCGTCGGTGGCCACGACGTAGGTGGGTGGGGTCGCACCGGTGCGGGTGTTGACGAAGCGCAGGTTCATCGAGCGCGACAGCGTCGCCATCAGGACCCGGAACCGGTAGAAGCGCCGCTCCACCTCGTGGAAGGGCCACGGCACGCCGTTGACCGTGATGACGTCACCCCACAGACCCGAGTGCTCGCGGTCCAGGTAGGCCAGCGAACCGTCCTTGGCGAAGATGGCGTCGCTGACCGTCAGCGGGACGTCGTACTTCCCCTGGGGCAGGTTGTCCTTCTCCCACGCGTTCTGCAGGTGGTACTGCGCCACGAGCCCGCTGTAGACGTTGCGAGCCGTCTGGTGCGCGCCGTGGTCGTGGTACCAGAGCGTGCGCGCGCTCTGGTGGTTCGGGTACCAGTAGTCCTTGTAGCGGCCGGGCCAGGTGACGTCGTTGGCATAGCCGTCGTACTGCGGAAGGGACGCCGACCCGTGCAGGTGCACGGAGGTGGCGACCTGGTGACCGAAGGTCGGGTGGACCGCCGGGAGCTCGTTGCGGACCCGGAGGCGCACCCGGGTGTCCTGGTCGACCTTGATCAGCGGGCCCGGCACCGAGGGCCCCGCGCCGCCACTGGCGTAGCCGAAGAGCGAGGTCCTCGGGGCACCGGGGTCGAGGACCTGCGCGGACGCGGCCCGCTCGCTGATCTCGTAGAGCAGGTAGGCGCCGTACTGGTCCTGCATCGGCGTCGGGGTCAGCGGCACGGGTACCGGCATCCGGCGGGCGAACCGGGCGGGCTTGGCCGAGGTGCTGATCCAGTCCGACGTGCTCGCCGACTGTCCGAGGGGGAGGGTCAATCCCGCGATGGTGATGCCGGCTCCGAGGCCGCCCAGCTTGAGGATGTCACGACGACTGAGGTTGGTCACGATGAGGCTCCTTACGGGCGCGCCCCGCGCGCCGTCCTGTCCCGACGTGCAGCAGCCTGGGCCGGTGACCTTGGACTTTCCTTGCGCGACCGCGGGTGACCGCGGGTGACCGCGGGTGACCGCGAGGAGACGTCGGGTGAGCCTGAGCGACCGCGGTGACAGGCTGGTCACCGCGCCCGGGGAACAAAACCCGGGCGGTGGTCGATGTGCCTGACATGACTACTGCACCCCAGACCATCGGACTCATCGGCGCCGGCAACATCGGCGGCACCATCGCCCGTCTGGCCGTCGCCGCCGGCCACGACGTCGTCCTCAGCAACAGCCGCGGCCCCGAGACGCTCGCCGACCTCGTCGACGAGCTGGGCCCGCACGCCCGCGCCGCCACCCCGGCAGAGGCGGCCGCCGCCGGCGACGTCGTCGTGGTGACTGTGCCCCTCAAGGCCTACCGCGAGGTTCCGGTCGAGCCGCTCGCCGGCAAGGTCGTCATCGACACCAACAACTACTACCCCGAGCGTGACGGCCACATCGCCGAGCTCGACGACGAGTCGACCACGACCTCCGAGCTGCTCCAGGCCCACCTGCCGCAGTCCCACGTCGTCAAGGGCTTCAACAACATCTACTTCGAGCACCTGCGCACCCTGGCGCGCCCCGCCGGCAGCCCCGACCGCAGCGCCCTGCTCATCGCCGGCGACGACGCCGGGGCCAAGCAGACGGTCACCGCGTTCCTCGACTCGATCGGGTACGACGCCCACGACGTCGGCCCGCTGGCCGAGGGCTGGCGCTACCAGCGCGACACCGCGGCGTACGCCGGTGCCTACGCCGAGGACGGCGACTTCGCACACCCGCGCCCGGCGACCCCCGAGCTCCTCGACTCGCTGCTGGCGCAGTCGAAGCGCTACCGCGACATGGGCTGAGCCCGGATCAGCCGGCCGGCTCCGTTTGCGTCCGCCCCTCCAGGGAAGACCGACGCCGCGACGCGCGGACCGTTGCGTCGACCGACACGAGGAGCAAGCATGCGCAAGTTGATGAGCGTCGTGGCGACCGCCGCGATGCTGGGTCTCGGGCTCACCTCCGTGGCGCCCGCACCGGTGCACGCCGACGGGGCCGACCGCTACGGCAAGTCCTGCAACCCCCAGAAGTACCGGGAGCACTACAAGGTCACCAACCGGACCGTGAAGCCCGAGGTGACCTACCAGAAGTCCTACCAGCTCGCGCCCGGCGAGCGGTGGAAGACCTCCAAGCAGATCGACCTGCAGCGGCAGGTCACCGTCAAGGCCAAGGCCAGCTTCAGCTACAAGGGCGGCGGCTCGGTGAGCCTGCCGGGCAAGCTGCTCGGCGAGCTCAAGGCCGAGACCGGCCTGAGCTTCCAGGCCAGCGGCACGGCCAACCGCACCAAGGTCGTCAAGACCCGTGAGGAGCGCAGCTTCCGCAACCCCGACGACCGCAACCGCAAGGTGGTCTTCTACCGCGGTGTCACCCGGGCCACCGGGTCCTTCACCCGCTACGCCTGCTACCAGAAGTACCTGCCCGGGCAGAGCTACGGTCCCTACAAGGTGCACATCTACGACGGCACGTTCCAGACCTGGACCGACCACGCCGGCCTGTCCCACCTGCTGTGCGGCCGCGCGTCGACCGGTGCCCTGGCGAAGATGGTCGCCAAGCAGTACTGCCCGCTCTGAACCGGCTGACCCCCACCGCCGGCGACGTGCGCAGGGCCCGCTCGTCAGCCAGCACCGAAGCCGTGTGAGGTGACGGGTGGTCGGTCGATAGCATCGGCCGACCACCCGTCGTTCCCACCGAGAGGTTCCCCCGTGTCCGAGATCAAGGTCGTCCGCATCCACGCCGGTGAGCGTGAGGAGCGGACGACGACGACGGGCACCAAGGCGTGGGAGCTGTACGCCGACGACGCCGACGTCATCGCAGCGAGGGTCGGCGGCCAGCTCAAGGACCTCGCCCACGAGCTCGTCGACGGCGACCAGGTCGAGAGCGTCACCATCGACAGCGCCGACGGCCACGACATCCTGCGCCACTCGACGGCGCACGTGATGGCCCAGGCCGTCCAGGCTCTCTTCCCCGAGGCCAAGCTCGGTATCGGCCCGCCCATCACCGACGGCTTCTACTACGACTTCGACGTGCCCACGCCGTTCGTGCCCGAGGACCTCGACAAGATCGAGACCCGGATGCGCAAGATCATCAAGGAGGGCCAGCGCTTCGAGCGCCGGGTCACCACCGACGGCGACGCCCTCGACGAGCTCAAGGACGAGCCGTACAAGGTCGAGCTGATCGGGCTCAAGGGCAGCGGCAGCAGCGACGACGCCGCCGAGGGCGCGTCCGTCGAGGTCGGCGCCGGCGAGCTGACGATCTACGACAACGTCAACCCGCGGTCCAAGGAGACCGTGTGGTCCGACCTGTGCCGCGGCCCGCACCTACCGACCACCAAGCGCATCCCGGCCTTCAAGCTGATGCGGAGCGCGGCGGCGTACTGGCGCGGCGACGAGAAGAACAAGCAGCTGCAGCGCATCTACGGCA
>CALRVO020000160.1:0-7991 GCA_943371595.1 Sphingomonas paucimobilis | reverse complement strand
GAGGAGCTCGAGTGGATCGCCGAGGACGGCCGCCGCGCCAAGAACCACCTGCTCGAGGCCAACCTGCGCCTCGTGGTCTCGCTGGCCAAGCGCTACACCGGCCGCGGCATGCTCTTCCTCGACCTGATCCAGGAGGGCAACCTCGGTCTGATCCGTGCGGTCGAGAAGTTCGACTACACCAAGGGCTACAAGTTCTCGACCTACGCGACCTGGTGGATCCGTCAGGCCATCACCCGCGCCATGGCCGACCAGGCCCGCACCATCCGGATCCCGGTCCACATGGTCGAGGTCATCAACAAGCTCGCCCGTGTCCAGCGCCAGATGCTGCAGGACCTCGGTCGCGAGCCCACGCCCGAGGAGCTCGCCAAGGAGCTCGACATGACCCCCGAGAAGGTCATCGAGGTCCAGAAGTACGGCCGCGAGCCCATCTCGCTCCACACGCCCCTCGGCGAGGACGGCGACTCGGAGTTCGGTGACCTCATCGAGGACTCCGAGGCCATCGTCCCGGCCGACGCCGTGTCGTTCACGTTGCTCCAGGAGCAGCTGCACGCCGTGCTCGACACGCTGTCCGAGCGCGAGGCCGGCGTCGTCTCGATGCGGTTCGGTCTCACCGACGGCCAGCCCAAGACCCTCGACGAGATCGGCAAGGTCTACGGCGTGACCCGCGAGCGGATCCGCCAGATCGAGTCCAAGACCATGTCCAAGCTGCGCCACCCGAGCCGCTCGCAGGTACTGCGCGACTACCTCGACTGAGCCAGGCTGCGACTCGTTCCACAGCGACGAGGGCCCGGGACCGACACGGTCCCGGGCCCTCGTGCTGCTGTGCCCTGGTCAGCGGAAGCAGAGCGGGGGGCCGCCACCGTCCGCTCCGCCCCGGTCGAAGGCGACGCTCCAGTCGGTACCGGTGAAGGCGACGCCGTACTCGATGCCGCAGCCCTTGCGGAGCGGGACGGCGACCGGTTCGCCGAAGTAGTCCGAACCGCGGTTGGTCAACAGCAGGCGCACCCGCTGTGGCTTGCCGCGGCAGGTCCCGGTCGCGCTGCCGGAGGCCATGATGTCGCTGGTGGTGGGGACCGGCCAGCTCGCCGGCACCGTCTGCAGCGCGACCATGAAGGCCTGGTAGGTGTCGCCCCGGGGGCAGGTGAGGCGGAACGTCACGCGCACCTCGTCGGGGCTGACCAGCGTGGCCTTGCGGAGCGTGGCGCTGTCGTCGATGGTCGGCGACTCGTCGGCGTGGGCGATCCCCGGCACGAGCACGACCGCCGCCGCGACGGCCGCCGCGACACCTCTCCTCGTCAGAACCCTCATCATGACCCCTACCTCTCGTGAGCGTGGCCGCGACCCCGATGATCGCGACCCGGCCGAGCCTGACCCCGTCCGGGGGACGCCACCAGGACCGAAGGTCCCGTGGGTGCCACGCACGTCGAGGAGGGGAAAAAATGAACCAGGCCGCTCCGACAGCTGGGGGGCAGTCCGTCGGTGCGACCTGGCGTGCCACATCATGCCACGACGCCCGGCCGTGTCCCAGTGGGGCCCGGGGCATCGAAGCCGGGGCCGGGACCCGGTGACCGTTCAGGAGGCGGCGATGAGGCCCACGGCCACGGCGCACAGCACCAGCCCCGCGCCCTGGTGGCGGTGGACGGGCTCGCGCAGCAGCAGGGCCGCCAGCAGCACGGTGAACGCCGGGTAGAGCGAGGTGAGGATCGCCGCGACCGTGAGGAAGCCGGACTGGGTCGCGACGAGGAAGAGCGCGGTCGCGGTGGCCCCGAGCAGGCCGCTGACCAGACCGACGTACGCCGCGTGCTCGCGCGGCAGCCAGGCCCGGCCCAGCGCCGTGGCCACCACCGCGACCACGGTGGCACCGACGGCGCCGTTGAGCGCCAGCGGAAGGAAGCCCGACTCCTCCGGGATCTGGGCCAGGGCCGCGAACAGCACCCCGAAACCGAGCCCGGCGAGCACCCCGTCGACGACACCGGCGGCGATCCGGCCTGAGCGCCCGGCGTCCGCGGGGGCCCGGGTGTCCTCGGTGGCCACGGGCTCGCGCGCGACCAGCCAGATCGCGGGTAGCGCCGCCAGGATGCCGAGCCAGGCCAGCAGCCCGGGACGCTCGCCGGTCGACAGGCCCACGACCAGGGGCACGAGGGCGGCGCCCACGCCGGAGATCGGCGCGACGACCCCCATCCGTCCGGCCGCCAGACCGCGGTAGAGGAACGCGGTGCCCACCCCGTTGCCGAGGCCGGCGAGCACCGCCCAGGCGAGGTCAGCGCGCTGGGGGTCGCCGGGCAGCGAGAGCCCGAGCACCAGGGCACCGGCGGCTCCGCCGGCCTGTGAGGTCAGCGCGATCGTCCACGGGCTGACCCGCCGCGAGACGGCACCGCCGACGAAGTCGGACAGCCCGTAGGCCATCGCCGCGAGCAGGGAGAGCAGGACGACCACGGTCCGAGGCTCTCAGACCCGGTGCCGGGGACGACGACGGCCCCGGACCGAGGTCCGGGGCCGTCGTGGGCTAGGGGGATGTGGTGCGCCCGGCGCTCAGTCGTCGGAGCGGCTGGGCGTCGCGGACAGCTTGTGCGTCTCGTCGACCACGGTGGCGGCGATCTCCTTGAGCTTGTCTCCGTGCTCCCGGGCGTGGTGGGCGCAGAAGAGCAGCTCACCACCGCTCTGGAGCTCGACACGGAGGTAGGCCTGGGCACCGCAGCGGTCGCAGCGGTCCTCAGCAGTCATCGTGGTGCTGGGGGCGGTTGCAGTCGTCACTTGAGGCCTCTTCTCATCTCAGTCGGTGCTGTGTCCAACGTAGCGAGCGGGGGCAAGATTCCCGCTCTCACGTGTCGCACGCCACTCGATCCCGTCACGCATGGATTCTCCCGACCTGCGTGTGCCTGCCGGTGACGTCGTCGTCGTGAGCAGTGGCCGGGATGTTCAGTTGTGTGATGGTGCTGATTCGGAGCCGGTGTGGAGCTGGGTGGGTCGGTGGTGCTGACTTCCAGTGTGACCCCGGGAACGCCCTTCGGAGGCGAAACGGGGAGACAGGACCTCGATCGTGTCTCCATCGTGACGCTGCCGACAGGAGCGTGGCGGCACCAGCGTGCGGCGTGTCGCTAGTAGATTCGAGTGTGCCCGGACCGGACGACGGGCGCACCACCCCTCAGTACCGTCCCAGTCCTGCACCATCTCCGTACGACCCCGTACGACCCCGTACGACACAGCCCGGGAGCCCCACGATCGTCGACAACACCTACAACGCCGCCCACCTGCTCGTGCTGGAGGGGCTCGAGGCGGTGCGCAAGCGCCCCGGCATGTACATCGGCTCGACCGACACCCGCGGGTTGATGCACTGCCTGTGGGAGATCATCGACAACGGGGTCGACGAGGCCCTGGCCGGTGCCGCCCACCGGGTCGAGGTGACGCTGCACCCCGACGGGTCGGCCGAGGTCCACGACGACGGCCGGGGCATCCCCACCGACAAGGAGCCCAAGACCGGGCTGCCGGGTGTCGAGGTCGTCGCCACCAAGCTGCACGCCGGCGGCAAGTTCGGTGGCGGGTCCTATGTCGCGACCGGCGGCCTGCACGGGGTGGGGCTGTCGGTGGTCAACGCCCTCTCGGCGCGCATGGACATCGACGTCGAGCGGTCGCCGGCGGCCCAGGGCATCAGCTTCCGGCACGGCAACCCCGGCGTCTTCGACGGCGACGGCCCCGACGCGTCGTTCACCGAGCAGAGCGGCATGACCCGCAAGGGCAAGCGGGTCGCCAAGAGCACCTCCGGCACCCGCATCCGCTTCTGGCCCGACCGACGCATCTTCACCAAGGACGCCACCTTCGAGCTCGAGGGCCTGGTCGGCCGCGCGCGGCAGACGTCGTTCATCGTGCCGGGCCTCGAGCTGGTCATCCGCGACCTGCGCGGCGAGACCCCGACCGAGGAGAAGTTCCGCCACGACGGCGGCATCGCGGAGTTCACCGACTTCCTGGCCAAGGACGAGCCGGTCACCGAGGTGCTGCGCATCCAGGGCTCGGGCTCGTTCACCGAGACCGTGCCGATGCTCGACGCCCAGGGTCACATGACCCCGCAGGACGTCGACCGCGAGCTCGGCGTCGACATCGCGGTGCGCTGGGGCACCGGCTACGACACCGAGCTGCGCTCGTTCGTCAACGTCATCGCGACCCCCAAGGGCGGCACCCACGTCGCGGGGTTCGAGGCGGCGCTGGTCAAGCCGTTCAACGAGGCGATGCGCGCGGCCAAGGTGCTCAAGGTCAACGACCCCGACGTCGAGAAGTCCGACATCCTCGAGGGCATGACCGCCGTGGTCACGGTGCGCCAGGCCGAGCCGCAGTTCGAGGGCCAGACCAAGGAGATCCTCGGTACGCCCGCCGTACGCTCCGAGGTCCGCAAGATCGTCGCTGCCCACTTCACGTCGTTCCTGACCTCGACCAAGGCCGCCGATAAGCGTCAGTCGCGGCCGCTGATGGACAAGGTCTACGGCGCGGCCCGCACCCGCATCGCCGCGCGCCAGCACAAGGAGACCCAGCGCCGCAAGAACGCCCTCGAGTCGTCCTCGCTGCCCTCCAAGCTGGCCGACTGCCGCGCCGCCGACAACGAGCGCACCGAGCTGTTCATCGTCGAGGGGGACTCCGCGCTCGGCACCGCCAAGCTCGCCCGCAACTCCGAGTTCCAGGCGCTGCTGCCGATCCGCGGCAAGATCCTCAACGTCCAGAAGGCCTCGGTCGGCGACATGCTCAAGAACGCCGAGTGCGCGTCGATCATCCAGGTCGTCGGCGCCGGGTCGGGCCGCACCTTCGACCTCGACGCGGCGCGCTACGGGCGGATCATCTTCATGGCCGACGCCGACTCCGACGGCGCCCACATCCGCTGCCTGCTGGCGACGCTCTTCTTCAAGTACATGCCCGACCTGATCACCGCCGGTCGGGTCTACACGGCGGTGCCGCCGCTGCACCGCATCGAGATCTCCAACCCCCGCAAGGGCCAGGACAAGTACGTCTACACGTTCTCCGACGACGAGCTGCAGCGCAAGCTCGCCGAGCTCAAGAAGAAGAACATCCGCTGGAAGGACCCCGTGCAGCGCTACAAGGGCCTCGGCGAGATGGACGCCGACCAGCTGGCCGAGACCACCATGGACCCCCGCCGTCGCACCCTGCGCAAGCTCACCGTCGACGACGCCGACGTCGCCGCCTCGGTCTTCGAGCTGCTGATGGGCTCCGAGGTCGCGCCGCGCAAGGAGTTCATCGTGCAGGGCGCCTACGAGGTCGACGTCGAGTCGCTGGACGCCTGATGCCGGTCGCGCTCGTCGAGCGGCCCGACCCCGACGAGGTCTGGCCGGTCTACGACGCCGTGTTCGCCGACCAAACCGACCAGGCCACCTGGCGGGCGCAGGTGTGGGACCGTCACGTCACCCGCGAGGGCTTCCGCCTCGCCTGTGCCCACGAGGGCGGGCAGGTGGTCGGGTTCGCCTACGGCTACACCGGCGACCGCGGTCAGTGGTGGACCGACCAGGTCGCGACCACCTTGCCCGAGGACGTCGCCGGCACCTGGCTCGGCGGACACTTCGAGCTGGTCAGCATCGGCGTCCTGCGCCGGGCGCGGGGCACCGGACTCGGGCGGCGGCTGCTGCGCACCGTGGTCGCCGACCTGCCCCACCAGCGTTGGCTGCTGATGACCACCGACGACCCGACCGACCCCGCGCGGCGTCTCTACGCCGCCGAGGGGTGGCGGGTGCTGGGGCGTGGTGTCGGCGAGCACACGGTCGTGATGGGCCGCGTGCCCTGAACCCGGCCCGGCTCAGAACTGGCGCTCGAGGCGGCCGGTGTCGACGTCGTAGATGAACCCGCCGACCGTCACGGTCTCGGGCACCAGCGGGTGCGTGCGCACCTTCTGGACGTCGTCGGCCAACGAGTCGAGCTGGTCGCGCACCACGCGAATGGTCTGCCAGCTGGCGTCCATGCCCGCCGACTCCTCGATCTTGGCGCGCAGCTCGGCCTCGGTGTTGGACGCCACCGCGCACTTGGTGTGCGGTGCGATCATCACGCGGTCGACCCCGAGCAGGTGCACGGCGAGGACCAGCGCCTCGAGGGTGCCGTGGTCGACACGACCACCCGGGTTGCGCAGGATCTTGGCGTCGCCGGCCGCCATGCCGAGCATGCCGAGCGGGTCGATGCGCGAGTCCATGCAGGTCACGATCGCCACGCCTCGGCGGGCGACACCGGACAGGCCGCTCTGGGTGAAGCCGGCGGCGTACTCCTGGTTGGCAGCGAGAAGGTCGTCGAAGTCGGTCACGGAACAAAATCTATCGGCCTACGAGACGGCCCGGAGCACCTGTCCGGTCTCGACGCTGCGGGTGGGTGCTCCGCGCAGGACCACGAGCGCGAGCACGGCCGCGGCGAGCGCCACGACGGCGGCGCCCTCGAAGACCGCCTGCTCCTGCAGGACCCCCAGGGCGCGGACCCCCAGGTCGGGGTCGTCGCGCCGGGCGGCGTAGAGCTGGGCCAGGCCGTAGGTCGTCAGCGCCGAGATGCCGACGAGCATGCCGACCATCCGCGCCACGACCACCAGGGCGCTGGCGATGCCGTGGGTGTCGTCGCGAGTCGAGGCCAGCATGGCGGCGTTGACCGGCGCCAGGGCCAGGCCGAACCCGAGGCCACCCACGACCAGCGGCACGGTGTGCAGCGCCGAGTCGAGGGTCGACTCGTCCCAGTGCGACATCCACCAGAACGAGCCCGAGGCGGCCAGCATCCCGACGGCGGTGATGAGGGCGGCGGGCAGGTGGCGCACCAGGACGCCGCCGACGACCGCGCCGACCGGTAGCGCGACGAGGAAGCGCAGCAGCACCAGCGCCGCGTCGAGCTGGTCGTAGCCCTTCTCGGCGGTGCGGGCGAACAGCGGGATGTCGACGAGCGCGGCGATGAGGGCCCACCCGATCAGCAGGCTGACCACCAGCGAGCCCCAGGCCGGTCGCGCCCTGAGCGTGCCGCGCGGCACGAGGGGGTCCTCGGCGCGGCGCAGGTGGAGCACGAGGGCGACCACGGCGATCGCGGAGCCGAGCAGGAACCACGGACCCTGTGCCGAGAAGACCGAGACCTCGGGGTCGGCGGTGGCGAAGGCCAGGACGATGCCACCCAGCGCCACCGCCAGCAGTGTCGCGCCGGCGAGGTCGGCCTCGGCCAGGCTGCGGCCCCACGACCGGACGTCGAACAGCGGTCGGCGCGCGAATAGGCACCGCGCGCACAGGACGAGCAGGGCGCCGACGGCGATCAGCCCCATCGGCTGCCACCACCGGCCGCCGCCGGACACGACCGGGACGAAGAGCTCGCCGTAGGTGAGGTCGGTGTAGAGCCGGTTGGGCGGGTTGATCACCAGCAGGGCCGCCGTCACGCCGACCACGAGCGCCAGGACGCCCAGGACGTCGGGGAGCCCGTCCTTTCTCGCGTCGCTCGCGTCGCTCGCGCGCGTCGGCGGCGCGTGGTCGTCGCGGCGCAGCACCCGGACCAGTGCCCACAGCGCCAGGCCGCCTGCGCAGTTGATCGCGAAGATGCCGCGCCACGAGGTGAACGAGAGCACCAGGGCCCCGAAGAGGGGGCCGAGGACCGCCCCGAACTCCTGGACGGCCGAGACGAGCCCGAGGGGGAGGCCACGTCGTTCGACCGGGTAGAGCGCCGCGACCAGTGCCATGGTGGCCGGCACCAGGCCGCCGCCGCCGACGCCCTGCACGAAGCGACCGAGCACCATGCTCGGCAGGTCGTAGGCGACCGCGGTGATGACCGAGCCCACGGCGAAGGCGACGAGCGAGGCGGTGAGCACCGGGAGCGGGCCGCGCAGGTCGGCGATGCGGCCGATCAGCGGCAGCATCGCGACGTAGCCCAGCAGGAAGCCCGAGATGATCGGGGCCGCGCGCTGCAGCTGGTCGACGCTGATGGCGACCGAGGCCATCATGTCGGGCAGGGCGAGCACCACGACGTAGGTGTCGATCGCGGCGAACATCACC
>CALRVO020000159.1:0-8002 GCA_943371595.1 Sphingomonas paucimobilis | reverse complement strand
CGCGCGGTCGGGCCCTTCGTCGGCGGCAAGGGCGGCGGCAAGGCCGACGTCGCGCAGGGTGGTGGCACCGACACCTCCCGCATCGACGAGGCCCTCGCGGCCGTCGTGGCGAGCGTGCAGGGCGCGTGAGGCCGGGCGTCCGTCTCGGGATCGATCCGGGTGACGCCCGGATCGGCGTGGCCCGCAGCGATCCCTCCGGCTTCCTGGCGACCCCGGTCGAGACCGTGCGCCGGGGGTCGGGGGACCTCAAGCGGATCCGCCAGATCCTGCGCGGCATCGCTGCGGACGTGGCCGCGCCCGGGGTCGTCGAGGTCGTCGTGGGGCTGCCCCGGTCGCTGTCGGGCCGGGAGGGCCCGGCGGCCGTCAAGACCCGGGAGTGGGCCGCCCGGCTCGCCGCGTCGGTGGCGCCCCTGCCGGTGCGGCTGATCGACGAGCGACTGACCACCGTGTCGGCGGAGGCTATGCTGCGCGACCGTGGCACGAAGGGCTCCCAGCGACGCGCGGTGGTCGACCAGGCCGCCGCGGTGCTGATCCTGCAGCACGCCCTCGACAGCGAGCGTTCTACCGGGTCACCCCCGGGCGAGCTCGTCGTCCTGCCCGACGCCCAGCCCGACGCCCTGCCCGATGTGCTGCCCGAGGAGACGGATGTCTGACCACGAGCCCTACGGCGTCGACCACGGCCTCCACGACGACGAGTCCCTCCTGCCCGGGCAGGGGGAGGGCACGGGTCACGGCCCGGGCCACGCCCACCGCGGCGCCCGCCGCCGACGGCGCCGCTCGGGGTGCGTGCCGGTCCTGGCCGTCCTGGTCGCGGTCGTCGTCGGCGCCGTCTTCGTGGTCCGCTCCGTCGACCTCAGCAACCCCTTCGCCTCCGACGCCGAGGACTTCCCTGGTCCGGGGTCGGGCTCGGTGCTGTTCACCGTCGCCGGCGGCGACTCGATCTCGGTGATGGCGCGCAACCTCGAGGACCTCGGGGTCGTGGCCTCCGCCGACGCCTACGTCGAGGCGGCCGACGCCGACGACACGTCGCGCGGCATCCGCGAGGGCGTCTACCGGCTGAAGAAGAAGATGAAGGCCGCCGACGTGGTGGACGTGCTGGTCGACGGCAAGACGCGGGGCACGTCGTTCACCTTCACCGCCGGCAAGACCGTCGAGGAGGTCGTCGCGCTCCTCGTCGAGGACACCGGGGTCGGCCGCAAGCAGTACGACGCCGCGCTGGCCGACCCGGACTCGATCGGCCTGCCAGCCGACGCCGAGGGCAGCGCCGAGGGCTACCTGTCGCCGGGCAGCTACACGTTCTTCGCCGACGACGACGCCACGACGATCCTCTCGGCCATGGTCGAGCGCACCAACGAGACCTTGCAGGACGTCGACGTCGCGGCCGCCGCCGAGCGGCTGGGCTACTCCGAGTTCGAGCTGGTCACCATCGCGAGCCTCGTCGAGGCCGAAGGAAGCCTGCTCGACGAGCGCGGCAAGTCGATGATCGCGCGGGTGATCTACAACCGCCTCGAGAACCCCACCGGCGAGACCGTGGGGCGCCTGCAGCTCGACGCCACCATCGACTTCATCTACGGGGAGAAGGTCGCCCGACGCACGATCCCCGAGATCGACGCCGTGGCCGACAACCCCTACAACACCTACCGCCAGACCGGCCTGCCGCCCGGGCCGATCGCCACCCCGAGCCGAGATGCGCTGCAAGCCGCGGCCAAGCCCGCGCGGGGCGACTGGTTCTACTACGTCACGGTCAACCTGCGCACCGGCGAGACGAAGTTCGCCGACACCTTCCAGCAGTTCCAGGTCTTCGAAGCGGAGTTCGACGACTACTGCGCCACGCAGTCCGACCGCTGCTGATCGCCTGGCACCCGATGTCGACCATGCGTTGCGCCGTGCTGGGCGACCCGATCTCCCACTCGCTGTCCCCGGTCCTGCACCGGGCGGCGTACGACGCGCTGGGGCTCGACTGGACCTACGACGCGGTCCGGGTGCCGTCGGGCGGGCTCGGCGACTTCCTGGCCGGGCTCGACCGCGCGACGTGGCGGGGGCTGTCGCTCACGATGCCGCTCAAGCGCGAGGTGCTCGCCCTGGTCGAGGCGCGCTCGGCGGCGGTCGACCTCGCGGGGGCCGCCAACACCCTCGTGCTCGACGACGACGGTGCCCGGCTCGACAACACCGACCTGCCCGGTGCGGTGGCCGCGGTGCGTGAGCGGTGGGGCGGCGACGTCGCGGCGGTCACGATCCTCGGGGCGGGCGCCACAGCAGCCTCGACGGGCCTGGCGATGTGTGACCTCGGGGCCCGCGAGGTGCGGGTGCTGGCGCGCTCGCCCGAGCGCGCCGCCGCCACGGTCGCCGCGATCGCCGCCCACACCACCGCGCCCCGCGTGAGCGTCGGCGGCCTCGACGACCCGGTCGAGGGCGACGTCGTGGTGTCGACGATCCCGGTCGCCGCCCAGACGGCGGCGCTGGTGCGGCGCTGCGCGGCGGTGCCGGTCACCTTCGAGGTGCTCTACGACCCCTGGCCCACGCCGCTGGCGGCCGCGGCGACGGCCGCCGGGCGCGTGCTCGTGGGCGGACTCGACCTGCTCGTGCACCAGGCGGTGCTCCAGGTCGAGCTCTTCACCGGGTGTCCCGGCCCGCTCGACGCGATGCGGGAGGCGGGGCAGGCCGCGCTCGACGCGCGGGTGCGCGGCTGATGGACCAGGCGCGGGCCGCGATCGTGGCGGCCGTGGTGGCCGGGGTGCTCGGCTACCTCGCGCCCCTCGTGGTCCGGCGGCTCCCGGAGCCGGCCGAGAGGCCCGAGGAGGACAAGACCGAGCACGAGCGCACGCGTGACCTCCAGGAGGGCCCCAAGGAGTCCTACGTCGCGGTCGCGGGACTGGGGTGGTTCGCGCCGACGGCGCTCGTGGTCTCCGGGGCCGCGGGTGGACTGGTCGGCCTCACGCTCGGGTGGTCGTGGCTGCTGGTCGGCTACGTGCCCCTCGTCCCGGTGGTCGTGGGGCTGAGCGTCGTCGACCTGCGGACCCGGCTGCTCCCGGCCGTCGTGGTGCTGCCCGCCCTGTGGACGGCGATCGCGCTGGCCGTGCTGCACGCCGGCCTGGTGGGGTCGTGGGACGACCTGCGCCGGGGGATCCTGGCGATGGTCCTCGGCTACGCCTTCTACTGGCTGCTGTGGGCGCTCTACCCGGTGGGCCTGGGCTACGGCGACGTCCGTCTCGCCGCCCTGCTGTCGCTGGCGCTCGGCTACGTGGGGTGGGCGGAGTTCCTGCTCGGGATGTACGTCGGGTTCCTGCTGCTGGGCGTGCCCGGCCTGGTGCTGGCGGTGGTCAAGCGTCGGATGTCCTACCTCAAGACCCAGTTCCCCTTCGGCCCGTTCATGTGCGCGGGCGCGCTGCTCGGCCTGGTGGCCGGCCCGGCCGTGCTCGGTCATCTCGCCGGCGGGTGACCGGTCGGACGGGTGAGAGGGCGGGTGGGAGACTGGCGCCATGCTGCGCTGGTTGACCGCGGGTGAGTCCCACGGGCCCTCCCTGACCGCCATCCTCGAGGGCCTCCCCGCCCACGTGGAGGTGACGACGTCCGACATCGCCGACTCGCTGGCCCGTCGGCGGTTGGGCTACGGACGGGGCGCCCGGATGAAGTTCGAGCAGGACGAGGTCAACCTGACCGGCGGCGTGCGCCACGGACGCACGCAGGGCGGACCGATCGCGATCACCGTGGGCAACACCGAGTGGCCCAAGTGGGAGACCGTGATGGCCGCCGACCCGGTCGACCCGGCCCTGCTCAAGGACACCGGGCGCAACGCGCCGCTGACCCGCCCCCGTCCCGGCCACGCCGACCTCGCCGGCATGCAGAAGTACGACTTCGAGGAGGCCCGGCCGATCCTGGAGCGGGCCTCGGCCCGCGAGACCGCGGCGCGGGTCGCGCTGGGCCGCGTCGCCTCCAACTTCCTCGAGCAGGCCGTCGGCGCCCGCATCGTGTCCCACGTGATCGAGCTCGGCGGGGTCCGCGCCCCGGCCGGGCTGTGGCCCGAGCCCGACGACGTGGCCCGCCTCGACGACGACCCGGTGCGTTGCCTGGACCCCGAGGCCGCGGCGGCGATGGTCGCGCGGGTCGACGAGGCCCACAAGGACGGCGACACCCTCGGCGGGGTCGTCGAGGTCGTGGTGCACGGCCTCCCGCCGGGCCTGGGCTCCCACGTGCACTGGGACCGCCGGCTCGACTCGCGCCTGGCCGGTGCCCTCATGGGCATCCAGGCCATCAAGGGCGTCGAGGTCGGCGACGGGTTCGAGCTGGCTGCGACCCCCGGCTCACTCGCCCACGACGAGATCCTGCCCACCGACGACGGCCTGCGCCGGGCCTCGGGTCGCTCCGGCGGCACCGAGGGCGGCATGACCACCGGCGAGGTCCTCCGGGTCCGCGCCGCGATGAAGCCGATCGCCACCGTGCCGCGGGCGCTGCGCACCGTCGACGTCGCGACCGGCGAGGCCACCGTCGCGCACCACCAGCGCTCCGACGTGTGTGCCGTGCCCGCGGCCGGGATCGTCGCCGAGGCGATGGTCGCCCTCGTGCTCGCCGACGCGGTGGTCGAGAAGTTCGGCGGCGACTCGCTGGGCGAGACCCGACGCAACTGCGCGTCGTACCTCGCGGCGCTGAGGTACCGGTGACCACTCCGACCCGCCCGGTCGTCGTCCTCGTCGGGCCGATGGGCGCCGGCAAGTCGACGGTCTCGGCCGTGCTGGCCGAGCGGCTCGGGGTGACGGCGCGCGACACCGACACCGACGTCGAGGCCGCCGAGGGCCGATCGATCTCCGACATCTTCGTGGAGTCCGGCGAGGCGCACTTCCGAGCCCTGGAGCGCGCGGCGGTCGCCGAGGCCCTGGCCACCCACGACGGGGTCCTGTCGCTCGGCGGCGGGGCCGTCCTCGACGAGTCGACCCGGGCGCTGCTCGCCGACCACCAGGTGGTCTTCCTGCGCGTCGGGCTGTCCGAGGCGGTCAAGCGCGTCGGCCTCGGCGCCGGCCGGCCGCTGCTCTTCGGCAACGTGCGTGCCCAGATCAAGGCCACCCTCGAGGAGCGCGCCCCCATCTACGAGTCGGTCGCCACGATCGTGGTCGACACCGACGAGACCTCGCCCGACGAGGTCGCCGCCCGCATCCAGGAGGAGCTCGCATGAGCGACGCCCACGAGGTCGAGACCGTCCTGCACGTCGGGGGCGCCTCGCCCTACGACGTGGTCGTCGGGCACCACCTGGCCGACCACCTGCCGGCGATGGTCGGCGATGCGTTGCGCGTCGCCATCATCTGCCCCGACACGCTCGAGGAGCTCGTCGAGGACGTCGTCGCCCCGCTGGTCGACACCATGCCCGAGCGCGACGTGACCGTCCTGGCGGTGCCCGACGGCGAGGAGGCCAAGACCGCCGAGGTGGCCAACGCCTGCTGGGAGGCCCTGGGCGAGGAGGGTTTCACCCGCTCCGACGTCGTGGTGACGCTCGGTGGGGGAGCGACCACCGACCTGGGCGGGTTCGTCGCCGCGTCGTGGCTGCGCGGGGTGCGGGTCGTGCACGTGCCGACGACCCTGCTGGCGATGGTCGACGCGGCCGTGGGCGGCAAGACCGGCATCAACACCGAGGCCGGCAAGAACCTGGTCGGCGCCTTCCACGAGCCGGCCGGCGTGATCTGCGACCTCTCGCTGCTCGAGAGCCTCCCGCGCGAGGAGCTGGTCGCGGGACTCGGCGAGGTCGTCAAGTGCGGCTTCATCGCCGACCCCGAGATCCTGCGCCTGGTCGAGACGACCGACCCCGACGACCTGGTGCCGTCGTCCCCGGTGCTGCGCGAGCTCGTCGAGCGGGCGATCCGGGTCAAGATCGACGTCGTGGTCGCCGACCTGCGCGAGACCGGGGGCTCCGGCGGGCACCCGGGGCGCGAGGCCCTCAACTACGGCCACACCCTGGCCCACGCGATCGAGCGTGCCGAGGCCTACGAGATCCGCCACGGCGAGGCGGTCGCCATCGGGTGCGTCTTCGTCGCCGAGCTCGCCCACCGCGCCGGCGGGCTGCCGGCCGAGGTCGTCGAGCGCCACCGTGCCGCCTTCGGCCGGGTCGGCCTGCCGACGACCTACGACGCCGAGCCCTTCGACCACCTGCTGGCCACCATGCGCGTGGACAAGAAGTCGCGAGGCGCGCAGCTGCGCTTCGTCGTCCTCGACGACGTCGGGAGGCCCACCGTGCTGACGGGGCCGTCCGAGGAGCACCTGCGCGAGGCCTATGCCGCCATCGCCGGGCCGAGCGCGTGAAGGTGCTGGTCCTCAACGGACCCAACCTCGGACGACTCGGGCGACGCCAACCCGAGATCTACGGCACGACCACCCACGCCGAGCTCGACGCGCTGTGCGTGGCCTGGGGCGCGGCGCTCGGGCTCGCGGTCGACGTGCGCCAGACCAACCACGAGGGTGTCCTGCTCGACTGGCTCAACGACGCCGCCGACGACGCGATCCCCGTCGTCCTCAACGCCGCCGCCTGGACCCACTACTCCTACGCCGTCTTCGACGCCTGCGCCCAGCTCGTCGCACCCTTGGTCGAGGTCCACCTCAGCGACCCGACCCAGCGCCCCGAGGTCTTCCGCCACACCTCGGTGGTCACGCCCCATGCCGCCGAGGTCGTCGCCGGCCACGGTGTCGACGGCTACCGGATCGCCCTCGAGGCGATCGCACGCCTCACGCGGGACTGAGGCGGGCGCTGGACCACGCCGGTGACTCGCCCTGCGTCGACTTCCAGGGGTGCCGCGGGGTCGATGTGACTCACCCTGCGTCACGTTGCGATCGAGCGGGTGCGCGAACGCGACGCACCGTGGGTCACGGCCGTGAATAGTCAGTTCTGCCCATGTGCCCGGCCAGGACCGCGGACTACGTTGCCCGCATGTCGTCGACCCTTCGCGCCGTGAGCGCGGCCGCCACCACCGTCCTGCTCGCCGCGCTGCTCCAGGTGGCCGCCCCGCCCGCGCAGGCGCAGAGCAAGACGTTCAAGCCCGCGACGCCTCAGGAGTACCTCAGCAGCACCACCGTGATCAGCAAGCCGAAGCGCTGGCGCTTCGAGATCCGTACGCCGCGCTTCGAGGACGTCGGTCGCTACCGCTGGGCGATCGACACCCCGGGCCCGCACACGCACCCGGGCGCGGAGTTCCTCCTCAGCCACGACCTGGGCAAGCCCGTGCTCCGTCGGCTGCCCAAGGCCTCCGGCGCCGGGTCCTACGTCGCGGCCTGCCCCGGCGCCAAGCGCGGGCTGCTGCCGCTGAAGAACGGGGTGCCCACGGGTGTCTGGGTGTCCCTGCCGCAGGACTGCCTGACCTACTACCAGACCGACGATGCCCGCGTGGAGTCGCTGCGGGTCCGGGTCGCGGTCGACGGCACCGACAGCACGAGCTACTCACCGGCGGCCGGCGCCCTGAAGTTCCACGCGCTCGTCGCCAACCACCCCGCCGCGCTCGACTGAGCGCTCGACTCATCGCTCGAGCGGCCGCTCGCTTTCGCGGAGACACCGTCCGGCCCGATAGACTCGTGCGCTGTTGCCCGCGCGCCTGAGAGACCGGCGCCGGCGACGTACCCCGATCTCCGACGACGAAGGCTGACCTGCGCGCATGGCTACCACCAACGACCTCAAGAACGGCATGGTGCTCAACCTCGAGGGCCAGCTCTGGGCCGTCATCGAGTTCCAGCACGTCAAGCCGGGCAAGGGCCCCGCGTTCGTGCGCACCAAGCTCAAGAACGTCGAGTCCAACAAGACCGTCGACAAGACGTTCAACGCCGGCACCAAGGTCGAGACCGCGACGGTCGACCGCCGCACGATGCAGTACCTCTACAACGACGGCTCGTCGTTCGTCTTCATGGACGTCTCCAACTACGAGCAGCTCGAGATCTCCCCGGAGATCGTCGGCGGCAACGCCAACTTCCTGCTCGAGAACCAGGAGGCCGTGGTCGCCACCAACGACGGCCGCGTGCTGTTCATCGAGCTCCC
>CALRVO020000158.1:0-8012 GCA_943371595.1 Sphingomonas paucimobilis | reverse complement strand
TGGGCGTCGGCGTAGGCGTCGGCGTGGGCGTCGGCGCGCTCGGCTCGGTGCCGATGGTCACCGTGGACCCCGGGATCACCACCGGCGTCGCCTCCGCCTGGGTGGCCTCTCCCGCGCCGCCGCACCCGGCGAGCAGCGGCCCGCAGACGGCCAGGACCAGCAGCGCCGTCGTACGACGTCCCGGTGACATGGGCCGACCGTACCGGGGCGGGCCCGGGTCGAGCGGCGGAACGCCCAGGCCGGTGCTGGTCAGTCGCGGGCGGGTCGCGCACCGCCGGCGAGCAGGGCGCGGAACGTGTCGGCCGAGACCGTCGCGGTCCCGGTGAGGACGTCGTGCAGCCCACGGCCGTCGGGCCGGAAGACCAGCGGCGGGATCACCAGGGCGACCAGGACCTGCCGGGCCAGCAGCCGTAGCGGGTTGAGCGGTCGCATGACCCCGTCGGCCGGTACGACGCGCAGCCCGGTCGCGATCTTGCCGAACGACCCGCCCAGCAGCCAGGTGAAGAGCGCCGACTCGATGACGTAGACACCGACGGTGGCGAACTGCGTCGCGCCGGACGACCTGACCACGTCGGGCCCGAAGATGACCGCCGCGACCAGCGTGGAGGCCACCCAGTCGACCAGCAGGGCGAGGACCCGGCGTCCCCAGGACGCGGTGGGGATCGACTCGGGCACAGCACTAGCGTAGGCGGCGGCCGCTCACCCCGTGGTGGAGCCACCCCTCGACACACCTGTTACACCGGGGAAACAAACCCGATACGGTCGCGAAACGGCTCGAGGGTTACCTTTCGACCACCACCGGGCGCAGTGACGCGCCCGGGTCCACGTCACCGCCACGCGTTGGGCTGCCCCTGGGAGGGCGCGGCCAAGGAGGACGAATGTTCAGCAACAGCGACGACCTGCTCGCCTACATCAAGGACGAGGGCGTCGAGATGGTCGACGTCCGGTTCTGCGACCTGCCCGGCATCATGCAGCACTTCACCGTCCCGGTCTCGTCCTTCGACCAGAGCGTCTTCGACGACGGCCTCGGCTTCGACGGCTCGTCCATCCGTGGGTTCCAGGCCATCAACGAGTCCGACATGGCGCTGTTCCCGGACCCGACCACCGCCTACATCGACCCGTTCCGCACGGCGAAGACGATGGTCATCAACTTCTTCATCCACGACCCGATCACCGGCGAGCCCTACTCGCGCGACCCCCGCAACATCGCGCGCAAGGCGCTTGCCTACCTGTCGACCACGGGCATCGCCGACACGGCCTTCTTCGCCCCCGAGGCCGAGTTCTACATCTTCGACAAGGTCCGTTACTCGACCGGCGTCAACGAGAGCTACTACCACATCGACTCGGTCGAGGGCTGGTGGAACTCCGGCGCCGAGGGCGACAACCTGGGCTACAAGACGCGCCTCAAGGGCGGCTACTTCCCGGTCGCGCCCTACGACCACTACACCGACCTGCGCGACGAGATGGTCAAGAACCTCGAGGGTGTCGGCCTCATCGTCGAGCGGGCCCACCACGAGGTCGGCACCGCCGGCCAGGCGGAGATCAACTACCGCTTCGACACGCTGCTCAAGGCCGCCGACGACGTGATGAAGTTCAAGTACATCATCAAGAACACGGCGTGGGCCAACAACAAGTCGGTCACCTTCATGCCCAAGCCGATCTTCGGCGACAACGGCTCCGGCATGCACGTCCACCAGTCGCTGTGGAACGGCGACGAGCCGCTGTTCTACGACGAGACCGGCTACGGCGGCCTGTCCGACATGGCCCGCTGGTACATCGGCGGCATCCTCAAGCACGCCCCGTCGCTGCTGGCCTTCACCAACCCGACGGTCAACTCCTTCCACCGCCTGGTGCCCGGCTTCGAGGCCCCGATCTCGCTGGTCTACTCCTCGCGCAACCGCTCCGCCTCGGTCCGGATCCCGATCACCGGGTCCAACCCCAAGGCCAAGCGCATCGAGACCCGGTTCCCCGACCCGTCGGCCAACCCCTACCTGGCCTTCGCCGCGCTCATGCTCGCCGGTGTCGACGGCATCAAGAACAAGACCGAGCCCGCCGCGCCCATCGACAAGGACATCTACGAGCTCCCGCCGGACGAGATGGCCGAGATCGACCAGGTGCCGACCTCGCTCGGCGCGGTCCTCGACGCTCTCGAGGCCGACCAGGAGTACCTGCTCCAGGGCAACGTCTTCACGCCCGACCTGATCGAGACCTGGATCGACTACAAGCGCACCCAGGAGATCGCCCCCGTGCAGCTGCGCCCGCACCCGCACGAGTTCGAGCTCTACTACGACATCTAGTCCCGGCGTTTCAGGCTAGGTCACGAGCCCCTGACCTGCGCTGCTCTGATGATGATCATCAGGCGTACGTGCAGGTCAGGGGCTCAGTCGTGCTCTGGGGGCTCTCATGTGTCACAGATGTCATGACGCCCGATCATGCCGACGGTCAGGCTGGGACCAGTGCGCTCGTAAACGGACTGGCATAACGGGTCGTACGGACCGTGCGCCACGCTCGGCGCGTGTCTGTGGGACGGCCCATGAGCTCGTTACGCCAGTTCAATGACGGGAGCAGGTGCTCGCACGATGCCGCGTTGGGTGCGGTCTCCTCGGTGGGCGGGCGCCGATCGAGCGACTCGATGCGGCCGTTGCTGGACAGTGCAGTACCTGGGTGTCACCGGCTGACACCTGTGTACTGCACTCGCGTCGTGCATTCGGTGCCGAGACGTCGCCGAGCCGGGCGGCCCGCCCTTACCGCGACCCGTGCGATCGTGCCGAGGGTCGGGCGCGCACCCACACGGTGGTCGAGGTGCGAGGGCCGCTGGGCCCGAGCCTCGAGACCTGGTGAGTGACGCTGCCAACCGGTGTCCGACGGTGGAGGCATGTCGGCGTACGGGCCGGCGATCCTCCGCTGACGACGTGAGCACAGGCTCGAGAGGTCAGCACCGAAGGTTCGTGCCACCAGGTGGCACGAACCTTCGAGCTTGTTCAGGTGCTCATCAACCCGCCGCCTTCGTCGCCGTTCAGGATCAGGCGAGGATCGCGTGCACCAGGTTCGGATGAACCTCGCCTGATGCGTCGGAGGTCAAGCCGCCCGCACGTGCCGCCAAGAGGGCTGCGCCCGACCATGCTGCAAGCCGTTGTGCCGACGGACGAGGGCTCGCAGAAGTACTGGTGAAAGACGTCGACGTCCTCGGTCCCCCGGCGTGAGCAGCGTCGTGGGACCCGGCTTTCGTTAGTAGTCGTGCGGGTGAACCCGCGCGTCCGACCCTGCTGCGTCTAGTGCGCTGTCGTGCCAAGAGGGCGGGCACTCGGCCACATGCTGGTCGAGGGTGCGATGAACGATGGTGAGGGGGGCTCATGACGACAACACCGAGGGTTCGTGCCACCGCGTGGCACAAACCCACCTGGTGCACGCGGCGCCCTTGCGAAGTCGTCGACGTCACTGAGGCTAGGCAACCACTCTCAGCGCGCCGGGTTCAGCCTCAGCCGGAAGGACCGGCCACGGTCGCCCTCGACGTGAGCGCAACGGGGCCGGGGGCGGTCGTCTCGCTCGTCGAGCAGATCTATGACCCACGGGTCACCCGGCGAGTGCCGCGAACCCCTGATAGACCATGTACGCCGGCCAGAGGACGCCCTGGACCAGGCTCCAGGCGTGCTCCCAGAAGCCGTCGGCCTGCTGCCAGAACCAGACCCAGGCACCGAACATCCCGACGCCGTAGATGGCGCCCCCACCCGCTGCGGCTCCCGCCTGGCCCTCAGCCATGACGCGACCACCCGTGTCGCACGTCCATTGCCATACGACACTGTCACCGTCCGACTCGCCTGCGCCCCAGGGTCTCGGGTCCCCGGCCCGGGTGTCCTCCGACCCTGCGAGCTCGTCGTACACCGCCGTCCTCGCTCTGCCCGAGCAGCGGTGACCACGGCCCGGCGACCTGGTGGCGACCTCGTGGAGACCTCATGAGAGCCGTCGCAAGGGGCCGCACGTCCAACCCCGTCCCGTGCACGGGATGCTCGGTGTTCAGATGGCTCGGCCGAGCCACGGGACCGTGGTCGTGGTGCCGAGGTGACCGACGGTGGTTCCATGTCCCATGAGGACCGTCCATGTCGGTCTCGTGGCGGATCCCGCCGCCCCGACCGCGATCGCCCGGAGGTTGTCCGACCTGAGCCCGCCCGACGGGGATGTCCGGTGGGACATCACCGTCGTGAGCGAGCCGTTCACCACCGGGTCGGAGGACGTCGGCGTCGCCGTGCGACGCCTGCAGGGCCGGGCGCGGGAGCAGGACTGGGACCTCGTCGTCGGTCTGACCGAGCTGCCGCTCCACGACCACGACGGCCGGCACCTGCTCGTCCAGACCGACTCGGAGCAACGGACAGCAGTGCTCTCGCTGCCGGCACTCGGCGGGGTCCGGGTGCGCGCCCGGTCACGTCGAGCCGTGCGCTCGCTGCTCAGCGCGATGTCGGAGCCCATCGCAGAGGACGGCGAGCACCGCGTCGTCCTGCCGCCCCTTCGTGGCCGGTGGCGCCTGCTCCTGGGCATGGTGCTCGCCAACCGTCCGTGGCTGCTGGTCCCCGGACTGAAGTCCGCGCTCGTGGCGGCACTGGCGACCGGGGCTGTCGCGACCGTCAACTCGACGGTCTGGGTGCTGGCCGACTCGCTGTCGTGGTGGCGCTTGGTGGTGGCGACGATCGCCTCGATCACCCTCGTCGTCGGCTGGCTGGTGATCGACGGTGAGCTCTGGGACCGCCCCGACGACGACTCCCCACAGGCGCGGGAGAGGTCACGTCTCTACAACGCCTCGACCCTGTTGACCCTCACGACCGGCGTGCTGATCTGCTACGTCGCCCTCTACGTCGTGAACCTCGTGTGGGCACTCTTCGTCCTGGACCCCGACCTCGTGGCCGGCTACGTCGACGCATCGCTCGACTTCCCTGACCTGTTCGTGCTGACCTGGTTCGTGGCGTCAGCGGCGACCGTGGGCGGTGGTCTCGGCTCCGGTCTGGAGACCGACGAGGCGATCCGCGCCGCCGCCTACTCCAAGCGCGAGGAGGACCGACGCGACCGCCTCGCGCACGAGCGCCACTCGGCATAGCGCCTGCGCAGCACCGGAGTGCGTTCCCCAGGACGAGGGTCCCGAGGACGTCGGGGGCAGACCTACTGACGTCGAGCCAAGGTGCGCGACGGTGGCTCCCCGTACGCCTCGCGGTACGCGGCCGCGAACCGACCCATGTGGAAGAACCCGCAGTCCAGGGCGACTGCCTGGACGGTCGTGATCTCAGGACCCGAGGCCAGGAGCTCCTCGTGCGCTCGGCGCAGTCGCACCCGCTTGAGGTAGGCCATCGGCGACATGTCGAAGTCTCGCTTGAAGCCGTACTGCAGCGCTCGCACGCTCAGGTGCACCTCCTGGGCCAGCCTGACCACCGTCCACGACTCGCCGTAGAGCTCCTCCACCAGCTCGGCGGCCCGGGCGACCGCGCCGGCACCGCCGGGTGGTACCGGGGCGTGGAGGAGGTCGCGGTAGTTGTGAGGCTGGGTGAGCAGCAGGCCGTCGACGACGAGACCCTCCAGGTGCCGAGCGACCCTGGGACGGCTCAGGAGGCCCTGCGGGTTCTCGAGCTCCCGCCGCACCAGGTCGATGGCTGGCCGCCACTCGTGACCGACCTCGGTCCGCAGGCAGCGTTCGAAGGTCAGTCGCTTCGGCAGGCTCCGCCCCAGAAGGTGCTCGAGCTCACCCTCGAGCGACGCTCGGCTCGCCATGAGGCACAGGTGCCGCGCGTCTTCCGACCAGGTCATCTGCGCCGGCTCGCCCACCGGGAACACCACCGCCTGACCCCGGGTCGTCATGAGCCGGTCCTCACTGCCGCTGCGCGAGGCAGCGCGACCGTCGAGGGTCACGTTGACGTGGAACTGGGTGGCGTCGCCCGTCTGGAGGTGGATCGTGCGTCCGTAGGACAGCAACCCGGCGGTGACCTCGCCCAGGCGTGCGCTGACCAGCTCCATCTCGATGCCTGCGCCGCTGGTCGTCAGGAGACGGTTGGGGAGGTACGCCTCGGTGACGATCTTCTCGGCCTCGTCCACGTCGCGCGTCGTCTCCCGCGCGGTGCCACCCCGGCACGGACGCTCGAGCGTCTGCAGCGTGGCCGACCGATCAGCCTCGCGCACCATCGTGGATCTCCTTCATGGTCACCGATCTCGGTCGCCGCACGGACGCGCGGTAGGCAGCAGTCAGCGACCGGTGGGCGCGCCCACGAGTCCCTCGGACATCCCCAGTCCGTGGTGCGCAGCTCCAGCACCGGGCGGTCGATCTGACGACCACCGCCACACCGCCGGAGCCATCGGGTACCGCCTGCCAACTGCCGGGTCCAACGTGCTCGCCGACAGTCCTATTCCTCTGCTCCCCTGACGTGGCCACTCGCAGGACGACCGCGTCGCCGACGTCGACGGCCACCGGGGCTGATGCGTCGCCCGCGCGGCCAGGTCGTGCTCTAGACCCTGTGCCTCCCCGGCCGGGCCAGCACGTGGGCGCCCGCGTCCGGTGGTCGGTGGTCCCTGCACCGCTGGACGAACCACTCGATCGTGTCCACGGGGTCCAGCGCGTGAGAGCGCACGGAGCGCTTGCGGCGCAGGTGGATGCCCGAGCCCACCAGAAGGACCGACGCGACGACGAACAGGCTGCCGATCACGCTGCCCCCTCCGGAGGCAGGGTCGGTCGACCGTCGGCTCGGGTCGTGGACACGGTCCGGACCTCGTGGTCCGAGCTGCCGACGAGGTGGTCGTGGCTTGCTCCTGACCGGCCGGTGCGCCCGGTCCGCACAGGGAGCCACCCGCCGGTGCCTCGGTCGGAGGCCACACGCCGACGTGAGGAGGTCGTGCCTGGCGCGACGTGGACGCGGTAGCGGAACGCGACGCCGTCGTGGTGCACCACGAAGGTGCGCACTCGGCTTCGGGTCCAATACATCACCAGCACCCCGTGACGTCGAGCGAGCGTGACGAGCGCGGAGAGGTCCGCGACCTCGACGGCCGGCCGGCCGGCGGGACTGACGACCGGCTCGACCTCGAGCAGCAGGCCGCCGTACCTGCGTGGACCGAGCCATGGCTCGTTCCCGGCTGGCCGGCGCTTCGCGGTGACCGCCCAGCAGAGCACACCCAGGATGCCTGCGCTCACGCCACCGAGGCCGAGCCGCAGGGTCGACACGTCCACCGACCGGCCGGCCAGCCCGACGCGGTCGTCCCTGGTTGTCCCGACCACCGGTCCCGGAGGGTGGGTGAGCTCCAGCTCGGGCTCGGTGCTCGACAGCCGGAGCCGGGTGGGGGTGAGCCGGACCGTGCGGAGGAGGGCGAGCAACACCGGGTCCGGCGCGGTCGCGGTGGTCCCGCGACGAGCGGGTGGGAAGTGGGCGTCGGCACCATGGGACGACGCGAGCCCGGCTCCCGGGTCGGCGGGCGTCGGTCGTCGCTGCGTCGTGGGCGTCGTCCACGTGGGGCCTCCGAGGCCCGCGAGCACGATGCCCGCCACGCAGACGACGACGGCGCAGACCGCGGCCGCGGCTGAGGTCCTGGACAGACCGGCGGGCCGGCGTGGAGTCGTCGTGGGTCGTGCCTTCTCGGACATGGGCCTCTCCTTCGCGTTGCTTGCCTCGTGCCCCGCGCGCCCACCACCGGCCATGGAGCCGACGCGTGAGATCGCTATGTCGGGCCTTCGCTCGACGTCCGGCGCCGCCCAGGTGTGCAGCCGTGACACAGCAGATGGTGGGCGACGTCGTGCGCTCTCCTGGCCACTGCGGCCGCGAATGACCCGGAGAGGCCATGCGAGGAGCGCCGGAGTGGCGCAATCTGGCTGGCTGGTGCGCGTACTGGCTCGTGGAGCGGTAAGGGCGGTGCCGCTGCGGGTGGTGCGGCTGCGCATCCGCAGCCGGGGACGGCGACCCGGTCAGGTCTGGCCGCTACGCGCACAGCCCTGTCCTGCCTGCGCCGAACCTCCTGCAGCTCGCCCTGGGCACCCGGCACGGCACGCACAC